>JBJERA010000302.1:0-19069 GCA_051882035.1 Hominimerdicola sp. | reverse complement strand
CCCCGACCGCAAGTAATTCCGGCTCTTCGAGCCGTTTGTTCCTGCGATACACTTATCGTTCAGGGACAATGAATTTGCATCAGCAATTTCCCTCGTAAGAGGGTTCATATAAATATAGAGGAGACTTACAATGTGTAAAAAATCTATCTCGATGTGTCAGGGTAAAGGCAGCCTGTCACATAACAATCGGGATTTTACTGCCAGGAATATTGACAGCTCACGTACTGCGAATAACATTGTTTTTATTCAGCAGGACTTGGGTAAAGCCTATAATCAGCTTTTTGGTGAAGCAATAGAAAAATACAACGCTCGCCAGAAAAGAAATGACCGGAAAATTGGTGACTACTTTCAACACTTGTTCAACCGTCCGCCCTCGGCAAGCGTTATCACGGGAGCGAACAAGCAAAAGAGCTTTTATGAGGACTTAGTACAGATAGGCACAAAAGATGATACGGGTGTCGGCTCTGCCGATGCTGAAACAGCAATTGAGTGTCTGCGTGAATACATGAATGGCTTTCAGGAAAGAAATCCAAATTTCCATGTGTTCAATGCCGTGATGCACCTCGATGAAGCCACTCCGCATTTACATATTGATTATATCCCCGTAGGACATTTCGGCAATGGTATTGATACCCGAAATGCTATGGCGAAAGCTCTCGAAGAAATGGGGCATGGCAAAGGTGCAAATGCTATCAACCGCTGGCGGTTATCAGAATGGGAAGTTCTGCACCAGATATGTATTGCTCATGGTATAGAGATTTCAGAGCCGAAGAAGTCCAGAGGGTACAGCTACACCACGCAGGAGTATGGAGAGTATAAAGATAAGATCAGAGAGCTTGAAGCCGAAAAAACTCAGGCTTTGACCGAACGAGATGAAGCCCGTGCAGAGCTTGAAAAGGCAGCCAAGAAAAAGGTCAGGCTCGACGAGATCGAGAGCATTGAAGCCAAGGAGTCTATGTTTGGCAAAAAGATCACGCTCTCAAAAGAGGATTATGACAAGCTCAGCGATACTGCTAAGAAATATGTGGCTATGGAGAAAACCACGAAAAAGCTCAAAACCGAGCGTGATACTGCTGTTCAGGAGTGTGACAAGCTGAAAAAGAAATATGATTCGACTTCTGCGGAGCTTGCTGCCTACAAGAAGAAAGAGGACGAAAAGCGATACATCACCCGTGACAAGCTGAAAGCAGAAAATCAGCGTATCTCAGACCGTGAAAAGCTTCACAAGGCAATGGCGTTTATCTCCGCTTGTGGACTGTCGGAAGATTTTTCCCGGTATAAATATAGCAAATCAAGAAATTCGGAATTAGAATAAAAGGAAAAAGTTTATGACATACCCGAAGAAGATACCTCAGATTCCTTGACAATGGCAAAATATTGCGCTATTATGGTAGATGTACAAGGGTATGTCATAAATTTCAGGAGGTAATTTATGGCTACTATCAGGAAACGTGGTGACAGTTACTCTATAAGAGTAAGCTGCGGCTACGATACAAACGGAAAACACAAGGAACAGGCAATGACATGGAAGCCTGAACCAGGTATGACAAAGAGACAGATCGAAAAGGAACTCCAAAGACAGGCTGTGCTTTTTGAAGAATCAGTTGCTCACGGCTACAAGACAACGGCTGTCAAGTTTCAGGAATTTGCAGAGGAATGGTTTGAGGAATATGCAAAGCTCAATCTTCGCAGTACCACCTATGAGCGAATGAGACAGCTTACGCATCGTGTTTATCCTGCTATCGGACATCTGCGTATGGATAAGATCACGGCAAGACAGCTTCAAGGCTTTGTGAATTCTCTCGCAAAAGAGGGAGCAAATGAAAAGACCGGTAAACCTCTTGCACCTAAGACTATTCGTCATAATCTCAGTTTCATAAGTGATGTATTCAGCTATGCTGTGAAAATGGACTTGCTGTCAGATAATCCATGCAGAAAAGTGACTATCCCGAAAGGTGAGTTCAAGGAAAAACCGATATACTCTCAGGAGGAAATGGCACTGCTCCTTACAAGGATAAGTGGTGAACCGACAAAGTACAGAGCTTTTTTCTTTCTGATAGCGTACAGCGGATTTCGCAGGAGCGAGATGCTCGGTCTGGAATGGAAAGATGTTGATTTTGAGCATAATGTTATCACAATCAAACGAACTTCCAACTACACTGCCGGACGTGGAACATACACCGACACTACAAAGACAAAACGCTCTCAGCGTGTGCTGAAAATCTCACCTTATATCATGGGTATTCTCAAAGAACTGAAAGATGAACAGGACGAAGAAGCACTTCGTCTTGGTGACAAGTGGGTAGAAACTGACAGGCTGTTTGTGAAATGGAATGGTGAACCCATGAATAATCAGACACCCTATGGCTGGCTGAAAGAGTTCTGCGAAAAGAACGAGCTGCCTTTCTATGGAATACATAGTTTCAGACATTTCGCAGCTTCGGCTTTGATCTCGGCAGGACTTGATGTAACAACGGTTTCGGGCGCATTAGGACATTGCAATTCAGGAACGACTTTGAATGTGTATTCCCATATGTTTCAGAACGCACAGGCAAGAGTGGCAGAGGCTATGGACGGAGCTTTTTCTTTCCTGCCTGCACAGGATAGCACAAATTAAAAAGCCTTGTCCGCTGAAAATATCCGAATAGCGGACAAGCAGCGGACAAAGCCATTTTTCCGTATAAAAGAAAAACCCGAAAACAACGTAAATACGTCATTTTCGGGAATGTGATCTGGTGACCCGTACGGGAATCGAACCCATGATTCCGCCGTGAAAGGGCGGTGTCTTAACCGCTTGACCAACGGGCCATGCTATTAGAGGAGCTATTGGTAGCGGCAACAGGATTTGAACCGGTGACCCCCTGGGTATGAACCAAGTGCTCTAGCCAACTGAGCTATACCGCCATTTTTGCACTCCTCTGTAAGCGACTATGTTATTATACACCACTTTCTTTGAAAAGTCAATACTTTTTAGAGATTTTTTGTGGTTTTGTATAATTGCACAAATCAATCACTAGATTAATACAATTATTATATGAATATTGCCATAAAGCATACTGCTTTTATCATCATTTAGAGTAAAAATAAATGTCGCACTCTCAAATATTTTGAAAATACGACACTATATTTATAATTATTACAATCCGTCAGGATTATTTTTAATGAAATTCCAACTGTCAGCAGTCATCTCATCAAGACCATATTCAGATTCCCAGCCAAAAACTTCTTTTGCCTTGCCGGTAGCTGCATAGCAAGTCGCAATGTCGCCTGCACGTCTTGGCAAAACTTTGTAAGGTAATTCTCGTCCGCAAGCCTTTTCAAAGCTGTGCAGAACGTCAAATACGCTTGAACCTTTGCCTGTGCCAAGATTTACAGCGTCTACTCCCTTGTTTTCAAGAATATACTTCAAAGCGCACAAATGTCCTCTTGCAAGGTCTACAACATGAATGTAATCTCTTACGCCTGTGCCGTCAGCAGTGTCATAATCATCACCGAATACGCCTAAACGTTCCAGCTTGCCCACAGCAACCTGGCAGATATAAGGCAGAAGATTATTTGGAATACCATTAGGGTCTTCACCAATAAGTCCGCTCTTGTGTGCTCCGATTGGATTGAAGTATCTTAAAAGAGATACAGACCACTCATTATCCGAAACATAAACGTCTTTTAGAATTTGCTCAATCATAACCTTGGTGTAGCCATATGGATTTGTTGCAGAAGTAGGCATATCCTCAGTATATGGAGCTTTGTTAACAGGACCGTAAACTGTTGCGGAAGATGAAAATACGATTTTCTTACAGCCGTATTTCTTCATTGCCTCAATAAGCATAAGTGTTCCCGTAATATTGTTGTGATAATACTCAACAGGCTTCTGAACGGATTCACCCACTGCTTTCAAACCTGCAAAATGAATTACAGCGTCAATTTTATTTTCTTCAAATATTTTTTCAATATCGGAAAGGTTTAACAAATCGTATTCATAGAATTTGAAATCCTTACCTGTGATTTTTTTGATTCTGTTAAGAGCCTCAGGCTTTGAGTTGGAAAAATTGTCGACAACTACGATTTCATAGCCTGCATTTAAAAGCTCTACGCAGGTGTGACTGCCGATAAAGCCTGCACCGCCTGTTACAAGAACTGTTTCCATTTTATATCATTCCTTTCAGCACTAAGCCAACTATAATTGCCTTGAAAATAAGTACAATTACATTATACCATATTTTAATAAAAAATCAATATAAAATGTTCTCAATATAAAACAATTTAAAAGAAAATAATTATGCACAATCACTTTTTATCAGCACATGAAATGACCTTACAGTCGGTGAAATAACGGTTCAGAATGTCGCAGTAATCTTTTCCCGATTCAGCCATTGAATTTGCTCCGTATTGGCTCATTCCCACAAGATGACCGTAGCCCATTGATTCAAAAGTAAATTCCGAGTCTGATACCTCAACTGTAAAGCATGGCGAGGGAATATCAAGAATTTCGATAAATTCCGCAGAAGTAATGCTTTTTTCGCACACGTCAACAGAAGTTACATATCCCGTTTCTTTATCCGATTTGCACAAAATCCAATCGGATTTGTCTTTTTCTGATGAAAAATCAATATCGTCATATACGGCTGACAGTTTTTCCTGCAATTCTTCCGCCGATAGAATTGTCTTAACACAAACTCCGTCGATTTCTTTGTCCTCAGGACTTTTTACTGATTGAAGGTAAGGCAAATCTTCTCCCCAAGCATTTTCAGCCGATTCGGTGAAACCGCTGGAAATAGCATGAAATGCCACTATAATCGGCTGATTTTCGTATGCAAGAATACAATCCTTGACGTCCTCAACCGCCGACTTGACTTTTTTGTAGGCTGAATCGTATTGGTCACCATAAAATTTCTTTGCTTGTTCTTCCGTGAAAAAGCCTTCATAAAGCTCGGTATTATCACTGATAAGAGCACCGTTCAAGTTGTCAGTAGGTGAGTTTTGTTCGGATATGCTCCGTTTCAGAATATATGTATGAGCAAGCACCGCCTGAGCTTTCAATGCCTCTGGTTCAAAGTCCGCAGGCATCTGTGCCAGAACTGCACCTGTCATGTATTCTTCAATGGAATAAGTCTTGCACTTTTTTTCTTCTGTAAAATAAATTTTCACCGACTTTATGTCCTCGAAACTTTCACTGCTGACAGCGGGTAGAGCAGATTTTTGATGTTCCGAACGATTAAGCAGGGCGATTGCAGGAATAAGTGTCAGAAAAATAAAAAAAACTATAATTATCTGTATGTAATCTTTCATTATGTCGCTCGCTGAGAAGCTTACCTCCTTTGATTTCAGGCAATACTTTGTCCATTGTTAAAGCTTATTCATATTGCAGTATAAATATTACTGTTATTATATAATGAATTGCCGTCGGAATTTGTGGAAAGCAATAATTCAAAATCTAATATTATGTTTGAATGTTTGATGGATTCCGAAATGATTTTGAGGGTTATTTTTGAAAATTGATTTCCGTGGACGTTAGTAGTTTTTCAGTTGACAAACTGTCTGAAAAGTTATATAATAAATTTGTATGCAAAATTTTGTTTTTGTGATTTATTGAAATGAGGAACTTAATGACTATTGAAAATATAAAGCAGAATCTTATTGAGTGGGCAGGGGAGTATGAGAAGAATTTCGGGCATAAACCTTTGGCTCTTGTTCATTCTTACGGTTGTCAGCAGAATGTCAGCGACGGCGAAAAAATTAAAGGTATGCTTTCAAAAATCGGTTATGACTTTACTGATGATGTTAAGCAGGCTCAGTTTATTCTGTACAATACCTGTGCGGTTCGTGAAAACGCTGAGGACAGAGTTTTCGGAAATTTAGGCGATTTAAAGCACCTTAAAGAAGAAAATTCCGAACTTATCATAGGCGTATGTGGCTGTATGGCTCAGCAGCAGCATATTGCGGACAAGATTAAGGCTACCTATCGTCAGGTTGATTTGGTCTTTGGAACTTTTGCTTACAATGACCTTTTTGCGATGCTGTGGGAGGTTATTTCAAAGCACAAGAGAATTTTCAATCTTTCAGAGAACCATGTGGATATAAATGAGGACTTTTTACAGCTTCGTGACGATAAAATCAGGGCATTTGTGCCTGTAATGTATGGATGCAACAATTTCTGCACATATTGTATTGTTCCCTATGTAAGGGGGCGTGAGCGTAGCCGTAAGCCTGAATCGGTTGTAGAAGAAGTTACAAAGCTTGTGAACGAGGGTTACAAGGAAATAACTTTGCTGGGCCAGAATGTTAATTCTTACAGCTATGGTTTTCCGAAACTCCTGAGAATGGTCAACGATATTGAGGGCGAGTTCCGTATAAGATTTATGTCCAGTCATCCTAAGGACGCAACGGAGGAACTTATTGATACTATTCTTGAATGCGACAAGGTGTGCAAACATCTGCATCTCCCAGTGCAGGCAGGCTGTGACAGAATTTTAAAAGCTATGAACCGCAGGTATACTACGGCTGATTATATGAAAATCATTGATTATGCAAGAGAAAAATCTCCTGAATTTTCGTTTACTACCGATTTGATTGTGGGATTTCCGGGGGAGACTTACGAGGAATTCTGTGAAACCAAGGAGCTTATTAAAAAAGTTAAATATGACAATATTTATTCTTTCGTTTATTCCAGAAGAAGCGGTACAAAAGCAGCTGAAATGGAGGATAATATTTCCGATAAGCAGAAAGGTCTTTGGCTGAGAGAACTGCTTTTGGAGCAGAGAGAGGTTTCTTCTCAGTGGCTTTCAAGATTTGTGGGAAAGACTGTTCCCGTACTTTTTGAAGGCGAGGGAAGAACTTCAAGCGATTATCTGACGGGAAAAAATGATGAGAATATTATCGTTGAGTGCAGGGCAGATAAGTCGAATATAGGCAAATTCAGACAAGTGCGGATCACAAAAGCTATGAACTGGGCTTTGGAGGGCGAACTTGCTGATTAATACAAAGTGAGGACATTAGTCCGAGCCAATAATTTTTAAGGAGAGTTTGATTATGAACGTTATTGAAATGACAAGAGAACTTGGAAAGGCTATTCAGGAAGATGAGAGATATAAGAGATACCACGCTGCTTGCGAGGCAAATGATAAGGATACTGAAATTCAGAATAAAATCGGCGAGTTTAATATGAAGAGAATGCAGCTTGGTCAGGAAATGCAGAAAACTGATAAGGACGCTGAAAAGATGACTGCTCTTGACAACGATGTTAAGGCTCTTTACGATGAGATCATGGCAATGCCTAAAATGGTTGAATTTAATGCAGCTAAGGATGAGCTTGACAAGCTTCTGGGTTCTGTAAATTATATAATCTCAATGTCTGCAAACGGCGAAGACCCAATGACCTGCCCTGAGGAACAGCCTCATTCCTGCTCAGGCAGCTGCGGTTCATGCGGAGGCTGTCACTAATTTCTGATTTAATTAAAGAAAAATTTGTAGGAGGTCGGGACGTCGAGTAAGCCGTCCTTCCTGCATTTTTTATTTAGGGCGACACCACATACAATAGTTGTGGGGGATTGTCATAGAAAAAATAAGATGTCAAATTATTAATTTCTTTTACGGGAGTGAGTTTAAGTGGAAACAAAGGATATTGATTTTTCAAAGCTTTCGCCGATGATGAAACAATATTTTGAAGTCAAGAATAAGTATAAAAATCATATTCTCTTTTATAGACTGGGCGATTTTTATGAAATGTTTTTTGACGATGCAGTAACTGCATCAAGGGAGCTTGAACTTACTCTGACGGGAAGAGATTGCGGGTTGGAAGAGCGTGCGCCAATGTGCGGTGTTCCTCATCATGCCTGCGAAATGTATCTGAAAAGGCTTATCGAAAAAGGCTATATGGTTGCGATCTGTGAGCAGACCGAAGACCCTGCAAAATGCAAGGGAATTGTTCCGAGAGAGGTTATACGAGTTGTAACTCCGGGAACGCTTATTGAAAGCAGTTTGCTTGATGAAACCTCAAACAACTATATCTGTGCGTTTTACATGAAGGACAAGCATAGCGCATTGTGTCTTGCTGACATATCAACGGGCGAGGTGCATTTGTTTGAGTTTTCGGGAAAAGAAATGATAAACGGAGCAATCAACGAGCTTTCACGATTTGAGCCGTCAGAAATTCTGATTAACGACGCTGTATTGTCTAATAAAGAGATTTATTATTTTGTAAAGACCAAGCTTAAAGCGGTAATTCAGCTGCTTGATGAAAATGATTTTTCTCCGCTTACGCATACGGAGGACGTTCTGAAACAATTTTCTGCGGACAGTCTGGAATCGCTGAATGTGGCGGAGGATACTCCTGCAACTTTTGCTGTGTGCGGACTTTTTGCGTATATTCATGATACGCAGAAAGCTCTTGTGGGGAGATTTTCGGAGATTATTCATCATGACGCAGACCCCATAATGACTATCGGATTTACTGCAAGACGTAATCTTGAACTTACCGAAACCCTTAGAAATAAGGAGAAAAAAGGTTCTCTGCTGTGGGTGCTTGACCATACGAAAACATCTATGGGTAAGAGAATGCTTAAATCTTACCTTGAACAGCCTTTGATTAATCCGTCAAAAATTATTGACAGGCTTAATGCGGTTGAACAGCTTACTCAGAATCCTGTGCAGTTAGGCGAGCTGAAAGAGGTTATGAGCGGAGTTTACGATATTGAGCGACTTATGACGAGGGTAATGTATAAGACCGCTACTCCGAGAGATTTGAAATCGCTGTCGATTACAGCTTTGAAACTTCCTCAGATGAAAGAAATTCTGGATGATTTCACTTCAAAGCTTATTACTCAATGCAACGGGAAAATTTCTATCTTGGAGGCTGTTTCAAATCTGATTGAGAACGCAATCGTAGACGAACCGCCTGTAAACGTCAAGGACGGCGGCGTTATTAAAGACGGATTCAACGAACAGCTTGACGGTTTAAGGAATATTATTGCAGGCGGTAAAGGCATAATCGAAGACATTGAACAGCGTGAAAAGGAAAAAACGGGAATAAAAAATCTGAAAATCGGCTATAACAGAATTTTCGGATATTATATCGAAGTAACCAAGTCCTATTACGATCTTGTTCCTGAGCATTATATAAGAAAGCAGACTCTTGCAAACTGCGAGAGATTTATTACTGATGAATTGAAAGTTGCGGAAAACACAATTCTTGGAGCAAGCGATAAGATTATAACGCTTGAACAGGATATTTTCGTGGAAATCCGTGATTTTGTGGCTACTCAGCTAAGGCTTGTGCAGGAAACTGCGTCGGCTATTGCGGATATTGATGTGCTGTGTTCCTTTGCAACGACTGCGGTAAATAACAATTATACCAAGCCTGAAATTGCCATTGACGGCATAATCGACATTAAAAACGGCAGGCACCCTGTTGTTGAATTAATGCAGAAAGAGGAAATTTTTGTTCCGAATGACACATACCTTGACCTGACAAGCAATCGAATGGCGGTTATAACGGGGCCTAATATGTCTGGTAAATCAACATATATGAGGCAGGTTGCATTGATTACGCTAATGGCACAGATAGGTTCTTTTGTGCCTGCGGATTATGCAAAAATTTCTGTTGTTGACCAGATATTCACAAGAATAGGAGCTTCCGACGACTTGACTGCGGGACAGTCCACTTTTATGGTTGAAATGAGCGAAGTTGCGGATATAGTAAAACACGCAACTAAAAACAGTCTTGTAATTCTTGACGAGGTAGGACGAGGAACTTCCACATTTGACGGAATTTCCATTGCAAGAGCGGTATCCGAGTATATTTCCACATCAAAAACACTTGGCTGTAAAACCTTTTTTGCAACTCACTACCATGAGCTTATAAGCCTTGAAAAAGAACTTGACGGAGTAAAGAATTTTTCCGTTGCAGTTAAACGTCAGGGCGGAAGCATCAAGTTTTTAAGAAAAATCGTTCCCGGCGGAGTTGACGAAAGCTACGGAATAGAAGTTGCCAAGCTTGCGGGACTGCCGCCCAAGATCATAAACAGGGCCAATCAGCTTTTGGAACAGCTTGAAAGTGAAAATAAGAAAGCCAAAGAAGCTGTCAGCAAAATGGACGAAAATCAGTTGTCTTTCGATAAAATCAGCGACAGCATTGTCACCGATAAGCTCAGAAAGACAAATATTGATGAAATGACAGATGAGGAACTAAGGGATTTTGTCAAGGATCTGCTGAGGTATGTTTAATGAATTGAGTTGAGCATTTGCAATTATTGAGAGGTTATAAAGTATGTTAAATGAAAAGTTAATTGAATTAAAGCCTTTACAACAAAGTGAACGTGATGATTTTATTGTAAGAAATCAAAAGGCATTTAAAAAAGCTGCTGTTGAAAAATTTGGACCTATGGATAGGGAAGTCATTTCACGAAATGATATAGAAAAATCTCTCAATGCTAAAAATGCACAGTCATTTCAAATTGTGTATGATGAAGCAGTTGTAGGCGGTGTTGTTGTTCAGATAGATTCATTAACACATCATAACGCACTGGATTTGCTTTTTATTGATTTAGATAGTCATAGTAAAGGAATTGGTACTGCTGTTTGGAAGATTATAGAGGAAAAGTATCCCGATACAATTTCATGGGAAACTCATACACCTTATTTTGAAACAAGAAATATTCATTTTTATGTTAATAAATGCGGATTTCATATTGTAGAGTTTTATAATCCGAAACATAAAGATCCACATAGTACAGATACTCCGGGTGGTGAGCTGTTTTTTCGTTTTGAGAAAAAAATGAAGTAATAATTATTGGTTTGAGCCTTTTATATTTGTCGGAATTTTACTGTGATATATTTAAAGCAAATGGAATTAAATTGTAAATTGGAGGACAGCAATGAAAAAATGGTTTGACGAGGAATACGAATTTGAAATTGAAGTTATAGGCTTTTTGCGTGGCGACCATACTGAAAGGTATTGCCGAAACGGTGAAGAAATCGGCGACAAGTATCGTTGTACTTACGGCTGTCCTGTGAATGATGAAGGCTATGGGATTTGCAGCAAAACAATGATGATGCTTTATCCGATTATGGAAGCTATAAGAAGCGGCGGAGATTTGCAGAATATCGGCGGTGACGGAAAATACAGCAAAACTATTGTTTGTCCCGACGGTTGTGTAATGTTTCATTTGACTGCAAAACCGCTTGGCAACGAAAATTTTCATACAGGCGGTTTTTGGAAAGAACCAGATTAATATAACGCTTTTTTATGAGCATAGAAAAGGATAGCAAAATGTCAGAAATCAAAGTATTAAGCAAAGAAGTTTCCGAGCTTATAGCCGCAGGAGAAGTTATCGACAGACCTGCGTCAATTATAAAGGAACTTCTTGAAAACGCCATAGACGCAGGGGCGAATGTTATTACCGTTGAGATAAAAAACGGCGGACGAACCTATATACGAGTGACCGACAACGGAAAGGGGATTTCTTCTGAGGATTTGCCTACCGCTTTTCTTCGTCATGCCACAAGCAAGATTGTCACAAAGGACGATTTAGAGGGCATTATGACTCTGGGGTTCAGAGGCGAGGCGCTTGCATCAATCTGTGCAGTTGCAAAGGTTGAGGTACTTACCAAAAGGCTTGCTGATGATTACGGAACTCACTATGTTATCGAAGGCGGAGAGGAAAAATGCTTTGAGCAAAGCGGCTGCCCTGACGGTACGACTTTTGTTGTAAGAGATATTTTCTATAATGTTCCCGCAAGGCTGAAATTTCTTAAAAAGGATTCCTCTGAGGGTAACAGAGTAGCTGAAATTGTTACAAAGCTGACTATTTCTCACCCTGAAATCTCCTTTAAGTTTATTCGTGATAACAAAACCGAGCTTTTAAGCGCAGGCGACGGAAAGGTGTATTCTGCGGTTTATTCGGTCTACGGCAGGGAATTTGCCAATTCGCTTATGGACGTTGATTATACATGGCAGGGAATACATATAAGCGGTTATACTGTTAAGCCGTTAAGCGCAAAGCCTAACCGAAAATTTCAGAATTTCTTTGTGAATAACAGATACGTCAAGTCGAAAGCCTGTGCGGCGGCGATTGAGGAGGCTTACCGAAATCAGATTATGACGGGGAAATTTCCTGCTTGTGTGCTTTATATTGATATTCCGCCCAATACTATTGACGTAAATGTACACCCTACGAAAATCGAGGTGCGTTTTTCGGACGAAAAGCTTATGCATGAGGCGGTTTTCTTTGCAATAAAAAATTCTCTTATGCAGAATGACAAGCCAAATAAAATGGTTCTTGAAAATAAGAAGAATTTTACGGCTGAACAGCTTTATAATCAGCCCAAAGAGGAGCAGGGCAAACAGCTTTGTTTTACGGTTGAAGAAGAAAAGGTTAAGAATGAACCTATTGATTGTCAGCCGGCAGAGCAGAATAATGATTTTGTACAAAATTCTGTACAAATGCCCAAGCTTAAAACGGTTGAGAATATTCCTATTACTCAAAAGGAGAAAATGTCGGGAGCCGACGATTTGTTTCTTGCAAGCCTTGAAAACGAGGCTGCTGAGGAAAAGTTCAAAGAACCTCCAAAGAAAATTACGGTTGAGGAAATAAACCGTATTGTAAGCGAAATTCCTCTGCCGGAAGAACCTGAGGATTTTTCCGATAAAAGCGAGTTTAAATATATCGGAAGTCAAAGCTTTCAAAAACATGAGGTAAAGTCGATTATTGCTGAGGTTGACGAGGAGAAAGAAAAGCCAAAGCCTGTGGTCATCGGCGAGCTTTTCAAAACATATGTGGTTGCTCAGGCAGGCGATGAGATGATTTTAATGGACAAACACGCCGCTCATGAGCGATATATTTTTGAGAAAATAAAAAATGACGCTAATCAGCTTGAAACTCAGATGTTTTTGGAGCCGATCATGGTTTTGCTTTCTTATGACGAGTATGACGCTTTGTCAGCAAACGTGGAAAAGGTGAGAACGCTGGGGTTTGAAATTGAGCCTGATGTTGCACCGACAGTTGCGGTCAAGGGCGTTCCGATTATTCTGGGTGACGAAAATCCTACGGATATTGTAATTGATTTGGCTAAGAATTTTATTGATAACAAGCTTAATCCGCAGGTGGAAATTTTTGATGATTTGTATCATTCCGTTGCCTGCAAGGCGGCAATAAAAGCCAATGATACTTCTGATAAGCTTGAATTGCAGGCTTTGCTCAACGAGGTCTACGGAAACGATGATATAAGATATTGTCCTCACGGCAGACCTGTTATGATTACTCTTACGAAAAAAGATATTGAAAAACAGTTTAAACGTATACTTTGATTAGAGGTGAGATTTTGGGGAAGATACCCGTTATTGCGGTTGTCGGGCCGACGGCAAGCGGAAAAACCGCCCTTGCGGTGGAGCTTGCAAAATTATATGACGGCGAAGTTGTTTCTGCCGATTCGATGCAGATATACAAGGGACTTTCTATTGCTACGGCAAAGCCTGCTTCGGAGGAAATGCAGGGGATTCCTCATCATCTTATAGATTTTCTTGAACCCAATGAGGATTTTTCCGTTGCCGATTATGTTAAAATCGCAGGAGAAAAAATCAAAGATATTCATGAGCGTGGGAAAATGCCCATAGTTTGCGGAGGTACGGGGCTTTATGTAAGTTCTCTGCTTGAAAATGTCAAGTTTGACGATACGGGCAGCGATGAAAATATCAGAAAGCGTCTGGAACAGCAGGCAAGGGATTTCGGCAATCATTATCTTTGGGAAAAGCTTAAAGAGGTTGACCCTGAAACCGCTGAAAAGGTGCATGAAAATAATCTCTCGAGAGTTATAAGGGGACTTGAAGTTTTTGAACTGACGGGAGTGAAGCTTTCTCAGCATAAGATTAATTCCAGGCTTGAAGAAACGCCCTATGAGTCAACGATTTTCGGTCTTACTGCCGAGAATAGGCAATTTATTTATGACAGGATAAATAACCGTGTGGATATTATGGTTGAAAACGGACTTTTGGAGGAATGCCGTCAGGTTTATGAGAATTACCGGCTGTCTACTGCTCATCAGGCGATTGGATATAAGGAGCTTATTCCGTATTTTGAAAATCAGGCGTCTTTGGAGGATTGTCTTGACAGAATAAAGCTGGAAAGCAGGCATTACGCTAAAAGGCAGCTTACCTGGTTCAGAAGAATGAACGGAATTAATTGGATTGAAATCGATAAATATGAAAGTTTGAAAAAAATTCTTGAAAATATTCAAAATATTATAGCCAAATGAAAAAAAGTATGTTATAATAAAGATTGAAAGTTATTTTTGACTTGCTTTTACCTGCGAAATTAAGAATTTTTCGCAGATTGGCATTGTGTAAAAATTTTAAGGAGTGTATTAACTTATGAACAAGAATCTTAATTTGCAGGACGTTTTCCTGAATCAGGCTAGAAAAGACAGAATTGCTGTAACAATTTTCCTTATGAACGGTTATCAGTTCAAAGGTATGGTAAAGGGTTTTGACAGCTATATTGTAATTCTCGATTGCGAGGGTAAGCAGAATGTTGTGTATAAGCATGCTATTTCTACAATCGTTCCTGCAAGACCTATAAATATTCTTGACGCAGCTGAAAATTCAGTTTTATAATAACGGAAAGGGGCAGGTCTGCGCAGTTTAACATATTATGGAGATTTTTGACGCAGACGCTTACTTACAATGAATAATTCAATAACCATAAAAATACTTGCAGGGCTTGTTGCGGTTTTGCTGATGACGACCATAGGTACGCAGGTTTATCATATTGTTTATGACAGACACGAAACTGACGAGGCTGTTCTTGTAAGCATTAATGAGGACATTTCTTTTCAGGGTGTTGTTGTCAGAGATGAAAAGGTGCTGACCTATGACGGCGGAGGGGTTTTGGATTATCTTTATTCCGACGGCAGCAAGATTTCTGTAAACAGCACAATAGCACAGGTTTATTCCTCGGAGGACGCTATCAGTGCAAAGAGAGAAATTGAAAAGTACGAGGCGGAAATTGAGAATCTTGAAAGAGCTCAGAATCCCGGTACTACAAATTATGTTCAGCCTGAAACGCTGAAATCTAAGATTGACAGCAGTTATAAGGAGCTTATTTACAGCTCTGTGAAGAAGGATTATTCGTCCATGAGCGACGCTAAGAGCAATCTTTCTCTTGTAATGAATATTTATGATATTGTTACTAAGACGGAAAAAGATTACGATAAGCGAATTGCTCAGCTTAATGCAAAAATTTCTGACCTGAAAAGCAAGGCTTCAAATCCTACGAGAGAAATAAATGCAAGTCAGGCGGGATATTTTGTTTCTTATGCGGACGGTTATGAGAATAAGCTTACCCTTGACAGTATAGATAAGCTTACTGAAAATGACATATATGAGATTGTTAACAGCCAGCAGAAAGCTCCAGAAAATGCTATCGGTAAAATGTTTGATGATTACTCCTGCAAGATTGTGGCGGTAGTCGATAAAGATAAGCGTATCACCGAAGGTTCGTATGTTGATATGACGTTGAGCAATTCCAAGAATGTTTACAGCGTGCTGGTTGACTCGGTGAAAGAATGTGAAAGCGATGAGAACAAGGTTATTATTGTTCTTAGTTGCGACCGGCTTGACGAGGCGCTTGTCAGTTCGAGAGTTTTGTCGGCGGAGATAATATTTGACGAATATACGGGTATAAAAGTTCCAAGAAGCGCAATTCGTTTTCAGGGTGAGCAGAAGGGTGTTTATGTAATTCTTGGAAAAGAAATTACTTTTAAGAAAATAAACGTTATTTATGAGGGCAGCGATTATGTGCTTTCAGAAAATACGTCTGATGAAGAATATCTGCTCTTGTATGACCAGATTTTGTTAGAGGTGGTATCAAGTGACGATGTCAGCAGTGAATCAGCCGAATCAGGAGGCTGACAGCAATAAATTCACAGAAGTTCTTGAAAATTATAAAGAAATATGTTATAATGTAGAGAATGCAAAAGCTAAATATAGAAAAAGCGATGAAACTGTCAGAATTATGGCGGTTACTAAAACCGTTGAGCCTGTAAAGGTTAATTTTGCTGTAAGTCAGGGGCTTACTCTCCTTGGTGAAAATAGAGTTCAAGAGTATCTTTCTAAGAAGGATTTCTATGATAAGAGTGCTGAGGTTCAGTTTATCGGGCATTTGCAGACAAATAAGGTTAAGTATATTATTAATGACGTGACGCTTATTCAGTCGGTGGATAATCTAAGACTGGCAGGTGAAATCAACAGGCTTGCCGAGAAAAATAACAAGATTATGGATATTCTTGTGGAGATTAATATTGGTGACGAGGTTACTAAAAGCGGAGTCGGTGCTGATGAGGTCATGGAGTTGATTTATCAGATATCAGAGATGAAAAACGTTGCTGTTAAGGGACTTATGGCTATTCCACCGGTTGGTTCAGATGAGGACGTTTTTGAAAAAATGAATGGGATTTTTCTCAGTGTAAAGGAAAAATCTATTCCTAATGTTTCTATGGATATTCTTTCTATGGGAATGTCGGGGGATTATGAAGTTGCCATTAAACATGGCTCTAATTTGGTGAGAATCGGAACGAGGCTCTTCGGGGCGAGAAAATATTTGGAGGGTTAAATCGAGATGGGAATTTTAACTGGATTAAAAAATATGTTCGTGGGCGAGGACGAGATAGAGATTGAGGAAGAATATCCGGTTGCTTATGAATCCAGAGAGACATCAAAAAATTCTGCTGCGGAAACAACTACTGAAACAGTTGATAAAAAAGAAAATGCGAATAGAGGGATAAATATGGAAAATGGACAGTCGTTGCAAATTGTACTTACAAAACCAAGTAAGTTTTCTGAGGTAAAGGATATCGGCGGCGATATCAATGAGCAGAAAACTGTTCTTTTGAATCTTGAAAGCGTAAAAAGCGAGGACGCAAGAAGAATTCTTGATTTTATTTCAGGTGTGGCTTATGCCAATAACGCTACTATTAAGATGACGGCTCAGAAAACTTATATTATTATGCCTAGCAATGTTACATTTACAGGTGAAGATTTATTGGGCGAGTTGGAGAGTAACGGTTACAACTTTTAATGAATGAGAAGAACTTTTCTTTTCTGAAAGGCATTACCGATGACGATAGGATTATGCTCAGCCGTTTGCTTGATTGGACTTATATGGCAGAAGAAAAGTATGTCACAAAATACTCCTTTTTTATGGACGAACGGCAGTGGGCTTTATGCGAACAGGTTTTGGCGTCGAATAAGTTTGAAAATTACTTGCTTTGGGGCGGGTTTGATAATGCGATAAGACGTGTTATCGGGATTTTTCCACCTTACAGCGATATGGATAAAAAGGATTTTCCTATTGTTCCGCTGACATTTGAATATCGCAAAGAGGATAAGCTTTCACACAGGGATTTTTTAGGTTCACTTATGGGCTTGAAAATAAGCAGAGAATGTGTGGGAGATATTCTTGTGGGCGAAGGCAGAAGCGTGGCTTTTGTTCGGGATACTGTTGCTGATGAAGTGATTGCAAATGTCAGGAAAATCGGCAGAGTTGGTGTTAAAGTCAGCGTCGGCTTTGACGAGTCTGCTGTTGTTGAGGTGAAATTTCAGGAATTAAGCGGAACTGTGGCGTCATTGAGAGTAGACAGCGTGTTAAGTCTGGCACTGAGAATTTCTAGGGAAAAGGCTAACGTGCTTATAAAGAGTACTGGTGTTGAAATTAATCATGTACTTTGCAATACGCCGAAAACTTTTGTTCAAGAGGGGGATAAATTTTCTGTTAGAGGTTTTGGAAAATTTATTCTTTTATCAGTGAATGGGGCTACCAAGAAAGACAGATTACATATTACGGTTGGTAAATATATTTAGGAGGCTATTTTATGTTGAATCCAAGCAATATTAAGGGTAAAACCTTTGAAACTCAGAAAAACGGTTACGACATTGAGGCTGTAAACGCTTATCTTAGTCAGATTGCAGATGATTATGCTGAGGCTCTCAAAGCTAATCAGGAGAGCGAAGAAAAGATTATTACGCTTGTTGAAACAATCAATCAGTACCGTGAGGACGAGGACGCTATAAAAATGGCACTCCTTACATCCCAGAAAGAGGCAAACAGAATTCTTAACGAGGCTAAGGCTAAGGCTAAGGATATGGTGGAAAGTGCAAAGACTGAGCAGGTTCGTCTTGCAGAGCAAAGTGCCTCTGAGTGCGAGAGAATTGTAAATGAGCATAAGGAGAAGTGCGCTCAGCTTATTAAGGAAAATACTGAGGCTACTGACAAGAAAATTCGTGCTGTAAGAGCCGCTTATGATGATGAAAAGGCAAGACTTGACGAGTTGAAGGCTGAGGTTACTTATTTTAAGGCTACGCTTACTGAGCTTTATAATAAGCAGATTCACCTTATTATGGAACTTCCTGAACTTTCTGAGGAAGAACTTGCTAAATACGAGGACGAGTATTACGAAGACGGCGAAGAATACTATGAGGAAGAAACAGAGGTGTCGGAGGAATCTGCTGAAATCGAGGAAAATGCAGAGGAAGAAATTCAGACTGCTGAGGGAGAAGTAACACCGTCTGCTGACGGAAAGCTTATGGAGTCTGCTCTTAATACCGGTTCTTTTGAGCCTGTTATTCCTAAAACCAACTTTGGCGAGCTTAAATTTGGTAAAAATAAATAATTATTGAATATAGGCTCTGTTAATTGCAGAGCCTATATTTCGGAAATCCGATAAAATCCGCAGTTTTTTATCGGGGGTAAAATTCAGTTCTGCGGAGAAACGAGTGTAAATGTTTATCATTTCAATGATTATAATTGCGGTTCTTGCCGCCGCCGATCAGATTATTAAGCTTGCAGTTGTTGATAATATTGCACTGGGCGAGGTAATAAATGTAATCAGATTTGGTGATACAAAAATTTTCAGCCTTACGCATATTACAAATACAGGTGCGGCATGGAGTATGATGGAGGGTAAGACCTGGTTTTTGATTGGACTTCCGATAGTTGTCTGCATTGCGGCTTTGATTTATATGTATAAAATCAGAAAAAATTCAAAGCTTGAAATGGTTTCACTTGCTTTGATTATCTCAGGC
>JBJERA010000301.1:17340-19190 GCA_051882035.1 Hominimerdicola sp. | reverse complement strand
TGGTGGGAACAACAGGGCTCGAACCTGTGACCCTCTGCTTGTAAGGCAGATGCTCTCCCAGCTGAGCTATGCTCCCACTTAGCTTGTCGTTTAGGTGTTTCCCTCAGCGACATTTACAATTATACACCTTTTTGCCACGTTTGTCAAGAGTTTTTTGGAATCTTTTATTATTTTTACTTTTTGGCCAATAATACAACTTTAATTTATATTTTATTATGCAATACTAACAAAGCTGTATTTTGTTTTAATTACCTATTGCATTTGTATATAGTTGTTGCTATAATAAATATGCGTATAATTAAAATTTTAATATATATAAGTTAAAATTTATGTTGTAAAGGAAAATAAAATGAAAAACAAGACAAACAAAACACTAAATATTCTTTATCTGACGCTTTTTGCGTGCATATATCTTTGTTCTATGATATGGTTTACAACGCACCTCTCAATATTTCAATTAATTGTTGCCATCGCATTTATATGCACCGCACTTATGTTGTTTCACCTGCTGAAACAACATGAAAAACTGCTAAACGATAAAAATACTCTCTATATAATGTTAGCAATTCAAAGCATAATGCTGATACTGCACATTACTTTAATCAGTCAGCTTGGCTATAAGCCAAATTTCGATGCTAAATATGTGGACGAAGCCGCTCGTAATTATGCAATAAACGGCAATTTCAGTCAGATCAACAAGAAATCCTACTACTTTCCATCATACCCCAACAACTGGGCACTGCTTCTGTTAGCATCATGGACATATCGAGGAGCATACCTGATTTTCGAATACGTTCCTGATTTAGTTCCTCAAATAATAAGTACACTATGTATTCATATTTCAGGTATACTTATGTTCTTTACTGCAAGATTGATTTTCAAGGATAAAATTAAACCTCTTTTTTGTTCAGTACTGTTTTTAACAAACTGGGGATTGTATACAAACGCTCCGGTACTTTATAGTGATACACTGTCAATGCCTTTTGTCATCGGTGGGATTTATCTGTTTTTAAAAGCAATGAAATCCGAAAAAACGTCTCAATTTGTAAAATATATGATTTTTTCTGCAATTACAGTGGCATTTGGCAACAGCTTCAAAGGCAGTGTCGCTGTTATGGTTGTTGCTTTTATACTGTATTCTTTCATGAAAGTCGGCTGGAAGAAATGCCTTTGCGTTACAGCCTCTTTGATTATTGCCGTACCATCTGTTAGTTTTGCAGTTAAAGCTATCGGTATGTCGTCAGGAATAGCCGATAAGGAGCTGCTCAACGCCAAACAGCTTCCTGTAACTCATTGGATTAATATGTCCCTGGTTGGCTACGGTGAATATAACAGAGAAGACAGATTATGGATTGAACAGTTCCCTACCTATGACGAAAAGAACGAAGCCTGCATTAAATCAATCAAACAAAGACTTTCCGATTACAGTTTTTCTGACTTTGCGTTACATACTGCAAGAAAAATAGTAAAAACATGGACAGACGGAAAATATCACACAAGCTTTCTGAGAAAAAGCGATAACAGACAGCTTTCATACTTCATGACGAAAGGCTTTACTGCACGAACATACGGCGCAGCCGCACAAATCATGCTTATGACATTTATGCTCATGTCCTTTATTTATGGAGCAGTCAATTCAAAAAACAGAACAATATCTCTTATACGCCTTACGGTATTTGGTTTCGCCTTATTCTTTATCATTTGGGAAATCAAATCACGTTATCTTGTAAACTTCTTACCTCTTATGTTCGTTATGGCAGTTGACGGATTAAATTATTCCTACGCACTGATACAGAAAATATCAAGAAGAAAAACTGCAAAATCAAAATTACAAACAGCATAAAAATTAA
>JBJERA010000301.1:0-17240 GCA_051882035.1 Hominimerdicola sp. | reverse complement strand
TTATTTTATAAGCCCTTTTATTTCATCAGAAGTAAAATTGTAAACTTTATCACAGAAATGGCACTTCACTTCCGTACCGCCGTCAGTAGCAATATCTTCAAGCTGCTCCTTTCCCAATGAAACAAGAGCCTTTTCAACTCTTTCCCTTGAACAATCGCAACGGTAATTAACCTCAAAATCATCAAGAACATTCGGTTCAAGTCCGTCGAGAGCCTTCATAGCAATCTCTTCTGTGGTCATGCCGCTCTGAATAAGCTTTGTCACCGACTCCATACCGTTGATATTCTTTTCAATCTGGTCAATGGCACTCTCAAGAGCAAACGGCAAAAGCTGAATAAGAAATCCGCCTGCGCAGTTCACCGACAAATCAGGATTAACCAAAACGCCCAACGCACAAACGCTGGGCACCTGCTCGCTTAGAGCAAGATAGCTTGTAATATCCTCCGCAATTTCTCCCGAAACAATCGGCACTTGTCCCACATAAGGCTCTTTAAGTCCCAAATCCTTTACAACGCTGAGGGTACCGTCGGTGCCAACCGCACCTCTTACGTCAAGTTTTCCCTTGTCATTAAGCGGAATTTCAACAATAGGATTCTGAACATATGCACGCACGTTTCCGAAACTGTCAGATACGCAAATCAAAGCCCCCGTAGGACCGTTTCCGTCAAATCTTACAGTAACGCTGTCATCCTGACCTTTAAGACCGAATCCCAACAGCGACGTAGCCATAGCAAGCCTGCCCAAGCCTGCCGTAACAACAGCAGAAGGCTTATGGATTTCCTCTATTCTTGAAACAATATCTTTTCCGTCAATGGCACTGCATACAACCGATGCGTCCTTGCTTATAACTCTGACAATTCTGCCCATTTTTACACCTCGTAAGTTCTGTTTTTTCGCTTTGCAATATATAGTATTCGCTGAGTTTTGTCATTTACACTGTTTTCAGAAAAATCATCAAACTGTCCGATAAGCTCAAAATCATTCTCCGCAAGAGCCTTTTTAATCTCACTTTCGGGAATAATTATCTCCTTAAAACTCTCGCTGTATCTTGAATATCGTCCGTCATCTTCTTCCTCAAAAAAATCAAGATAAACGCTGACGCTTCCGTCCTCGTGACGTTCGTTCTGCCATGCACAGAAAAGCCCGTCAAGAGCATAATTATATGCATTATCCCCAAGAATCTCCCTATGCTTGTACAAAGTGTTCACATCAAAAATAAACACTCCGCCGTCGCAGGTGAACATTGATACACGCTCAACAGTTTTCCTGAAATCCTGAACACTGTTCAGATGATTAAGACTGTCAAGTACGCAAATCACAGCGTCAACAGCCCCGTACAAGTCAAGCTTGGTCATGTCCTGACATAAATATTGAATATCAAGTCCGCTGTCAAAACGCTTGTCCATAGCAATTTCAAGCATTTCCTCCGACAAATCCACGCCGAACACATCATACCCAAGCCGAGCCATTTCCTCGCTCAAAGAACCCGTTCCGCACGCCAAATCAAGCACAACCTCATTTTCAGTGCTGTACTCTTTTATCAGCTTATCGCAAAGCAAAGCAATTTTTTTATATTCAACATTTTGAGTAAGCCTGTCATAAAACAGAGCAAATTTTCCGTATGAACTAGCCATTTTCCTTTTCTTTCTTCTTGCATTTTTCAAAAACAATGCTGTATCCGCCGCTTCCGTCATAAGAAAGCGACCTGTTTACACGGCTGATTGTTGCAGTTGACGCACCGGTTGCGCTGACAATATCGCTATAAACATGATTTTCAGTCAGCATTTTAGCAACCTGAAATCTTTGCGAAAGCGCTTTAAGTTCGGGAATAGTACACAAATCCTTAAAGAAAAGCCTGCACTCCTCAACCGTTTCCAGACAAAGAACAGCCTCATATAAATCATCAAGATTTTTAATTTCCAATTTCTCTTTCATAAAAAATCTCCTTTGCGTTTCATGAATTAAAGCGTTAAACTATAAATATATTTTAACACATAACTCGGAAATTGTAAAGGAGATTTTCAAAAAAATTATTTATTTTCTATTAATTTTTCCTGCCTCTTGGGGTAAGAAAGCCCGTAAAACCACGCTGCGGCTCTTCCATGTCCTCATCGTCATCGGCGGAAACATCATCATAAAGGTCTTCCTCATCAGCCTGTTCAAGTTCCTCAGGCGGAATAATTTCTGCACCTTCGGAAATTTCGTCAATAATAGCCCTCAGTTCCTCTACGCCCTCGCCTGTTACAGCTGAAAACTCAATAGAGGTTATGTCCTCAAAGCATGGGATTTCGTTCTTAAAAGCCTCTCTGCGAGCTTTTCTTGCAGTAGGTTTCAGCTTATCCGCCTTTGTGAACACGATCACAAAAGGAATTTCGCTGTCAATAAGGTAATTAATCATCTGAATATCGTCCTTGCTTGGAGCATGACGCATATCAATAAGCTGAAAAACCAACGCAAGCTGTCTTTCTCCGTCACCAAGATAACCTCCGATAAGATTTCCCCAGCCCTTTTTCTCGCTTTTGGAAACGCTTGCATAGCCATATCCCGGTAAATCCACAATATAAATATTTTCCAACGAGAAAAAGTTTATCGTAACCGTCTTGCCCGGCACAGAGCTGACTCTCGCCAGACTCTTTCGATTGAGTAGCTTGTTAATCAGCGAAGATTTCCCCACATTCGACCTGCCCGAGAACGCAAATTCAAGTCTGTCCGACTTTGGAATCTGTGAAAACTTGCCGAAAGACGTATAAAATTCAGCCTTATTATAATTCATAAAACACCTTTACTTATACTCTGATTTTCTTCCCGGTACGCTTTTTGCCGTCTGCAACAAGCTGTAACGGAACATTTTCCTTTTCGTTGACAAGTGCAACTTCGAGAACATCTTCAATATGCTTTGCAAAGACAAATTCAAGTCCCATTTTTACAACGTCGTCCACTTCGTCAAGATCGCCTTTATTAGCAAAAGGTATAATAACCGTCTTAACCCCAGCCTTGTAAGCCGCCATAGTTTTTTCTCTCAGTCCGCCGATAGGAAGAACCTTTCCGCTCAAAGTAATTTCACCCGTCATAGCAACGTCTGACCTTACCTTAATATTTCCAAGAGCAGAAATAATTCCCGTAATCATAGTCACACCAGCCGAAGGGCCGTCCTTAGGCACAGCCCCCTCAGGAGCATGAATATGTAAGTCCTTCTTCTCATAGAAATCCTTGTCAATGCCATACTTGTCAGCAACGCTTCTGCAATAGCTTACCGCAATCTTAGCCGACTCTTTCATAACATCGCCCAACGAACCCGTAAGCTCAATCTTTCCCTTACCGTCAAGCACAAGCACTTCCAAAGGCATCATAACTCCGCCCACGGACGTCCATGCAAGACCGTTTACGATTCCAACCTCGTTTGTATCCGAAATCATGTCAGGTAGATACTTTTCATGACCAAGATAATTACTCAGATTATCGGCACTGAAAACAACCTTTGAAACCATGTTCTCCACAATTTCCTTAGCACCCTTTCTGCAAAGAGAACTAATGGAACGTTCAAGATTTCTTACGCCTGCCTCTCTTGTATAGCTGTCAATAAGCTTGTATATAGCGTCGTTTTTAATACTAATCTGAGCACGTTTCAAGCCGTTCTTTTCAATCTGCTTTTTAACTAAATGCAGTTTTGCAATATTAAATTTTTCCTCACGGGTATAGCTTGAAAGCTCGATAACTTCCATTCTGTCAAGCAAAGGAGCCTGAATAGTATCCAACGTATTAGCAGTAGTAATAAACAATACCTCGCTCAAATCAAACGGCACTTCAATATAGTGATCTCTGAAAGCACTGTTCTGCTCGGAATCAAGAACTTCAAGCATAGCCGAAGACGGATCGCCCCTGAAATCATTGCTCATCTTGTCAATTTCATCAAGAAGAATAACAGGATTCTTACTTCCCGCCAGCTTCATGGCATTCATAATTCTTCCCGGCATTGCTCCCACATAAGTCTTTCTGTGACCTCTGATATCGCTTTCGTCCTTAACTCCGCCCAAGGAAACTCTTACAAACTTTCTTCCCAACGCTCTGGCAACAGACTTAGCAACGGAAGTTTTACCAACACCCGGAGGACCTACAAGACACAGAATCTGCCCCTTAATATCAGGAGTAAGCGCCCTTACAGCAAGATTTTCAAGAATTCTCTCCTTAACCTTTTTCATACCGTAATGGTCTTTGTCAAGAATCTGAGCAGCCTTTTTAATTGAAGTCTGGTCTTTCGTTCGGAAATTCCAAGGCAGTGCAAGAACAGTATCAAGATAACCCCTGATCACCACAGCCTCTTGCGAAGACATTGCCATTCTGGACAGCCTCTTAACCTCGTCATTCAGCTTATCGGCGATTTCCTCATCCAATCCAAGACTCTCAATCATATTGAAATAATTCTCAATATCACCGCTAGCCGAACCGTCATCACCCTCGCCCAGCTCATTCTGCAAAGCCTTTATCTGCTCACGAATATAGTATTCCCTCTGACTTAATTCAATCTGAGCACGAACCTGCTCATGAATCTGCTGTTCAAGAGCAATAACCTCAGTTTCCCTTGTAAGAATTGTCAGCAAAAGAATAAGCTTTTCGCCGACGGAAGCCGCCTCCAACAGCGACTGTCTGTCAGTAAAAGGCAGTGCGATATTAAAAGCAATTCCCTCAAAAAGCTGTTCAGGTGACTTTGAACCAAGAATTGTAGAATAAAGCTCCTGAGGCATTTTAGGCAAAAGCCTTGCATATTCTGCAAAACTTTCCTGAACCTGTCTGAAAACAGCCGTCAATTCGTCCTCATTAAAACGCTCCTTAGCATAATTAGGAAGATTTTTAACTTCCGCCTCATAGCAGTCCTCATGAGTAACCATATTAACAAGTCTCGCCTTGCGAATGCCCTCCACAAGACAGCGGTAAATACCGTTCGGTGTTTTAACAAGCTGTTTAACCCTTGCCACAGTACCAATTTTGTACATATCAGCCTTTTCAGGCTTTTCAACATTAACGTCCATCTGAGCGCAGAGGAATACAAGACCATCTCCGTCCATAGCATTTCTGACACTCTTTATCGACATAGCCCTGCCCACATCAAAATGAACGGTCATTCCCGGAAAAACGACCAAATCTCTTGTAGGAACAAACGGCAGCGTTGTATATTTAGTATCTTTTATTTCAGTTTTTTCTTTCATAGTTTCTCCTAACTTATTCCATTGTTATAGATGTACAAATCTGTAAAATAAAGCTTGTGCAGTTTTCACAGATTTGTTCACCTACATTATAACACACAACCTATATAAATGCAACCCCATAAAACAAACAGAGGCACCCATAAAGGATACCTCTAAATAACTAAAACTATTAGTCAGCAACGTATGGGAGAAGAGCTACGTGTCTAGCCTTCTTAATAGCTACTGTAAGTTCTCTCTGGTGATAAGCACAAGTGCCTGTAACACGTCTTGGGAGAATCTTAGCTCTTTCAGTCATGCACTTTCTGAGCTTAGCAATATCCTTATAATCAATCTTTTCAGCTCTGTCTACGCAGAACATACAAACCTTCTTACGACCTCTCTTAGCAGGTCTTGAGTTTCTCTCTCTTTCCATCTTAGTATTCCCTCCTATCGGAATAAAATGATACGAATACGATTAGAACGGTACTCCGTCATCACTTAACACTTCTTCAAAATCAGCAAGATCTCCGATTGACAATGCATCATTTGACGGTGCATTGTTACTATAACTGCCCTGATTATTATTCATAGGTGCAGACTGCTGATAACCGTTATTCTGCGGATATCCGCCGTTCTGCTGGTAGCCGTTATTCTGATAACCATAGTTATTTGAATAAGCTCCGCCCTCCTGCTGTCTTGGCTCACCTGTAAAGTTAGCACTGTCAACATAAACCTCTGTTACATAATGTTTAGTACCATTCTTGTCATCATAGGTTCTTGTTCTCAATGCACCCTCAATACAAATCATTCTGCCTTTACCGAAATATCTTCCGATAAAATCAGCCTGCTGACGCCATGCAACACAGTTAATAAAATCGGTCTGTCTTTCCTCGCCTTGCTTTGCAAAACTTCTCTGAACAGCAACAGAAAACGATAAAACGCTGACACCGCTAGGCGTCTGTTTCACTTCCAAATCATGGGTGATTCTGCCCATTATAATAACTTTGTTAAGCATACTTTTCCCCTCTTTTCAACCGACTTACAACCTTACTTAACTGTAACAAGGAAACGGATAACGCCCTCAGTGATTTTGAGAACTCTCTCAAGCTCAGCCGGGAACTCAGGCTTACAAGTGAAAGACCACAATACGTAATTGCCCTCTGTTTCGTAGTTAATAGCATAAGCAAGCTTTCTCTTGCCCCAGTTGTTCATATCAACATCTGTTGCATTAGCAGTAATCATATCATTGAACTTAGCTGTAAGAGCGTTAAGAGCCTCTTCGTCAAGCTTAGAGCTGAAAATTACCATAGCCTCATATGTTTCATTAATCTTTGCCATTATTCTAGCACCTCCTTCTGGATTTCGCCTGCACAAAAAATGCAAGCAAGGATAACTTAATTAGTATAACATACTCGGCACTGACTTGTCAAGCCGGTGCCGAGTATCTATTTATTAATTTTTCGTAAATTCAAACAAGCTTATTTATCCCGAAAATAATACCCATAGGAATCAGACTTTCCACCAAAAAAGCAATAATACCAAGTCCTAATGAAGTTCCTCCCTTAGCTTTAATTTTAACAACAGCATCCTCTTCTACGGACTCTTCCTGTCTTATTTGCGTGATATCTTTTTTAGCCTGCTTAAAATAAATGTAATTCGCAAAAAGTCCCGCAACAAGCCTTATAATCACAAACAGATAGCTTGCAGCAGTGGATATCATCATAAAATTCTGACTTTTTATATTAATAGGCAGATCATAAGAAATCCCTGCATATCCCGAAACAAGCACCTCGATCATAGCAGGCACTTGAAGAATGGAACACAAAACCAAAATCAGAACGCCAAACCCCTTCATCTTTCTGAACAAGAAATAAACCGACGGGAAAAGCATTGCTGCAAAATTAAAGGAAACCTTACCGCCGAACTTGCTGAACTTAATAAAGCTTGTAAGAAAACTCAGCGGATTAGGACCAATATACTTGGCATAATCGTCAAGCTTGATTCCGTCGATCTCGCTGTTTTTGTCAAAAACCAACTGCTGACCGAAAACGCCGTTAGGCATCCCCCCATTATTCGGATTAAACTGAGGATTTTCGTTTTTCTCTGCACCGTTCACATCATTAAAAGGAACGCTGTTTTCAGCATTTTTCATAAGCGGAGTACCGCACTTTTCGCAAAAAAGCTTATCAGGAGCATTATCCGCACCGCACCTTATGCACCTGATACTTTCCTCTGTTTTTTCATCAGAACCGCCTGCTCTTTCCCAACTCTGACCTGACTCATGGAGTTCGGCATTAATACAACTGCCCTCTTTAAAATAACACTCTCTATGATAAGGCGTACCGCACTCAGGACATACAACAATATCGTCGCCTTTTTCAAATTTGTTTCCGCAGGACAAACATTCTGCGCCTATATAATCTGCCATATTGGAAATCCTTTCTAACAATAAAATGAATATAAATTAATTATAGCACATTAAATTTTAAAAAGCTATACTTTTTTGAATATTTTCCTTTACTTTTCACAAAAAAAGCTTTATAATAGTAATAAGACACCGTATAATTTTCTTTTACGGTAATTATTTGCAAATTTATAGGAGAAAAGTATATGATTTTTTTGGAAAACTTAAAAACCGACCTTGAAAACTGCCGACCTGTTCTTAAAGAACTGCACGACGTTTATAATATTGAAAGCAGCAAAGAACGCATTGCCGAGTTGCAGGAAACCGCTGCTGAACCTGGTTTTTGGGACGATTTGGAACGTTCTCAGAAAGTATTGCAGGAAACCAGAACTCTTGAAGGCAGACTTGAAAGATATTCTAAAATGCAGACAGCATTTGATGATATTGAAGTTATGATTGAAATGGCAGCCGAAGAAGAGGACGAAGGAATGATTGAAGAAATCCAATCTGAGCTTGAAAATCTGAAATGCGATATTGACTCAGCAAAGCTCGATACCCTTCTCACTGGCGAATATGACAAAAGCAATGCAATTCTTGGATTCCACGCAGGTGCAGGCGGAACAGAGGCACAGGACTGGACTGAAATGCTTATAAGAATGTACAGCCATTGGGCTGATAAGCATGGCTTTAAGGTTACAACTCTCGATTGCTTAGAGGGCGGAGAGGCTGGAATAAAAAGTGCATCAATTCTTATTGAGGGCGAAAATGCCTACGGCTATCTGAAAAGCGAATCGGGAATACACAGACTTGTGCGTATCTCTCCCTTTGACAGCAGTGGAAGCCGTCATACTTCATTTTCAGCAGTAGAAGTAATGCCTGAGCTTGACGACAATATTGAAGTGGATATTCGTCCTGAGGATATCAAAATGGAAGTTTTCCGTGCCAGCGGCGCAGGCGGACAGCATATCAACAAAACTTCCTCCGCAGTAAGACTTATCCACATTCCAACAGGAATTGTAACTTCATGTCAGACTCAGCGTTCACAGTTCCAGAATAAGGAATATGCATTAAAAATGCTGAAAGCAAAACTCCTTGAAATCAAAGAGCGTGAGCATCTGGAAAAAATTGAGGATATTAAGGGCGTTCAGAAAGAAATCGCATGGGGTGCACAAATCCGTTCTTACGTCTTTATGCCTTACACATTGGTGAAAGACCACAGAACAGGCTTTGAAAATACACAGGTAAACGCCGTTATGGACGGAAATATTGACGGTTTTATAAACGCATATCTAAGAGACTTGTCCCTCGGCAAAATCGAAAAGAACTAAAACAAAATCGGACGAACAAAATTAAATGTTCGTCCGATTTTGTTATGTAATACATCACCATTCAATAGTTGAAACATCAATAGGATTATCATTGACTACAACAGATTCAACCTTGCTGTTCTTCACAGTGATAATTCTGTCAGCCATTGGAGTTATGGCAGAGTTATGAGTGATTACAACAACTGTCATTCCGTTCTGACGGCTCATATCCTGCAAAAGTTTCAGAATATTTTTTCCCGTATTGTAATCCAACGCTCCCGTAGGCTCGTCGCAAAGCAAAAGCTTAGGCTGTTTAGCCAACGCTCTGGCGATTGAAACTCTCTGCTGTTCACCGCCCGAAAGCTGAGATGGAAAATTATTCATTCTGTCGCCAAGTCCAACGCTTTTCAACACCTCCACAGGATTTAAAGCCCTTGAAGTAATTTGTGAGGCTAGCTCAACATTTTCCTTTGCAGTCAGATTATTCACCAGATTATAAAATTGAAAAACAAAGCCAATCTCATATCTGCGAAAAGCTGTAAGCTGTTTTTTATCATATTCGGCAATATTTCGCCCGTCAACGTAAATTCTGCCCTCGTCGCAGGTATCCATTCCACCAAGCATATTCAGAATAGTAGTCTTACCAGAACCGCTGGCACCAACAATAACAACAAATTCGCCCTTATTTATCTCAAAATTAACACCATCAGAGGCATTAATTACAACTTCACCCATTCTGTACCGTTTATAAACATTTTCAAATCTGACAAAACTCACCCTGAACACCTCGCTTTGCTAGTAAATAATATTTAGAACCTGTCCACATAGGATTTGCGTGCGGATTTTCGAGCATAATTTTGTTGCAGACAAGGCAAAAATGCGCAGGCGGGCTGGCGCCCGGCAAGCATTTTTAACACAGTCTGCGGCAAAATTTGCCGAAAAGACGTTCGTATATGCCTATGTGGACAGGTTCTTAAATCAGCCGCCAAGTCGAATCATTTCATCAATGCAGACTTTTGCCTTTGAGATTTGTTCGTCGGACATAAGAATTTCAAACGCACCGCCGTTTCCTATTCCCTCACAGGATTTCAGAACGTCCATAAGAGTAGTCATTTTCATGTTGGGACAAAGGATTTTCTTTGAAAGTATGTAAAAATTCTTCTCAGGAAATTGATACTGCAAATGCTCTGCAATAGAAATTTCAGTTCCTATAATAAATTCCTTTGCGTCGGATTTTGCCGCAAACTGCATTATTCCCGAAGTTGAACCTGCATAATCAGCATTTTCAGTAACCGCAGGAACACATTCAGGGTGAACAAGCACCAATGCATCAGGGTGCTTTGCCTTTGCCTGATCAAGCTCCGCCTTTGTAACGGAGGCGTGTACAGGACAACCTCCCTGCAAAAGCTTAATATCCTTATCCGGACAGGCTTTCTGAACATATGAACCAAGATTGCAGTCAGGAATAAAAAGAATTTTGTCAGCATTCATATTCTTCACAATCTGTACAGCAGATGAAGAAGTTACACAAACGTCGCAAACCTCTTTCAGCTTTGCGGTAGTGTTTATGTAGCAAACAACCTTTCTGTCAGGCTCCTGAGCTTTAAGAGCCTCAATCATTTCAGGCTCCATCTGCTCCGCCATAGGACAGCCTGCCTCGCAGTTTGCAAGATATACATTCTTATCAGGAGAAAGCATTTTTGCAGTTTCAGCCATGAAATGAACGCCGCACATAAGAATATTCTTATTCTGCACCTTAGCCGCCTCAACACTAAGCTTGTAGGAATCTCCCGTAATATCGGCAATTTCAACAATTTCCTTAGCTTGATAGCTATGAGCGAGAATACAAATATCCTTCTCTTTTTTAAGCTTTAATATTTTTTCCTGTACATCTTTTATCATAATTTCACCTTTTCTCAACAAGATATATTACGTACAATTATAATATGAATCAGGATATTTGTCAAGCATAGCGGATATTCTCCGCCTGACGTTTACTTATTTTTATTGTAAATGAGCATAAGTCCTTTGAGCAGAAGGTCATCGTCAAGAATAATATCCCTCTTGCAAAGGGGAACTATCGTACTCGCAAGACCTCCCGTTGCAACAACGGTGCATTTTTCACCAAGCTCCTCCTCGATTCTTTCGGTCAGACCGTCAAGACTGCAAGCCGTTGAATACATTATTCCGCTTTTCATGCAGTCAACAGTATTGCTTCCAATAAGCTTTTTCGGAGTTTCAAAAGCAATTTTCGGCAGTTGTGACGTTCTGCTGATTAATGCGTCGGTTGAAACAGCCATTCCCGTCACAATCATTCCGCCGATATAATTCTTATTCTTGTCAACAACTGAAAGTGTTGTCGCCGTTCCCATATCAATGATAATAAGAGGTACCGGATATTCGTTGATTCCTGCCGCAGCGTCAACTACAAGGTCGCTTCCAAGCTGTGCAGGATTATCAATCTTAATGCTAAGCCCCGTTTTTATTCCAGGACCAACAACCTTAACGTCAACTCCCGCATACTTTTCAATAGCTCTTTTAAAAGTATTTGTTACAGACGGAACAACCGATGAAATTATTGCGCCGGTAATATCATTTGAATTAAAGCCATGCATATGAAGCGCAGTCTTTATAGTAACAGCATATTCCAAATCGGTAGCTGCCTGATTGGTAGAAACTCTTTCTCTGAAAAGAATTTTGTTTCCGTCAAAACAGCCCATAACAATATTGGTATTGCCTATATCTATTGCAAGAATCATTATATTATAACCTCCAGATAGTATCTTAAATCAAATCCTCAAGCCTGCCATGCTTTTCATACCTTGTTTTTCTGACTACTTTATTTTTTTCATCAACAAACACAACCCGAGGGGGATTTTCCTTAATCTCATCAAAAGTCATATTTGAATAGGACATTATTATAATATTGTCGCCCTTTTGACCGGCTCTTGCAGCCGCACCGTTCAAACATATTACTCCGCTTCCTCTTTCTCCTGCAATTACATACGTTTCAATGCGGCTGCCGCTGTTGATATTTACAATATGAACATGTTCATATTCCACAATTCCGGCAGCGTCCATTAAATCTTCATCAATAGTAATACTTCCTATATAATTAAGTTCCGCCTGTGTAATTACAGCTCTGTGAATTTTACTTTTTAGTACAGATATCGTCACACCAGCTACCTCACATTTCTTGTAAAAAAATTATCTATAAGTCTTGTTTTTCCTATATAAACAGCCATTGCACAAAGAGCCGGTCTGTCCAGCATTTTTATTTGCTGCATAGTTTTTTCATCAACTATTTTTACATAATCTATTTTCGCTAAAGGCTCATTTTCAATATTCTCTTTCATTGCTTTAACTATTTTTTCGCAGTCAGTTTCACCGCTTTTGACCATGTCCATACCCATAAAGATGGTTTTTGATAGTATAAGAGCAGCCTTTTTTTCCTCATCGCTCAGATATGTGTTTCTTGAACTTTTAGCAAGTCCGTTTTCCTCACGAATAATAGGGCAGCCCACAATCTCTAAATCCATATTCAAGTCGTCAACCATATGTTTGATAACCGCAAGCTGCTGTGCGTCCTTTTCACCAAAATATGCTCTGTCAGGTTTAACAATATTAAAGAGTTTCATAACAACGGTACATACACCTCTGAAATGAATCGGTCTGCTCAAACCACAAAGCTCCTGAGTCAAAATCGTCATATCAACAAAAGAAGAAAAACCCTCATGATACATTTCTTCTGGTTCGGGATTAAAAATAATATCTCCGCCGTGAGCCTCAACAAGTCTCGAATCATGCTCGATATCTCTCGGGTAACTATCCAAATCCTCTGTCGGACCAAACTGCATCGGATTCACGAAAACCGAAACAACAGTTTTGTCGTTATCCCTTCTGCTGGCATCAATAAGACTTGCGTGACCCTCATGAAGATATCCCATAGTAGGCACAAGACCTACTGTCAGCCCTTCTTTCTTCCATGATTTTACAATACAATTAACTTCATCTATGGTTTTTATAATTCTCATAATTTAACACTCCAGAAATTCGTCTTCAATGGCTTTAATAACATCATCATCTATTTTAAAAGTATGTTCGGATGCAGGAAACGCACCCGACTTAGTTTCTTCAATATACTTTTCAAAGCCTGCTTTCATAACCTCTCCTGCATTTGCAAACTGTTTTGCAAATTTAGGAACAAAGTCTGAAAACAGTCCAAGCATATCCTGATAAACCAATACCTGTCCATCACAAACATTACCGGCGCCAATTCCAATAACAGGAATTGAAAGCTTTTTAGTAATAACTTCTGCCAATCTGCTCGGAACACATTCCAAAACTACTGAACAAGCTCCTGCTTTTTCAATAGCTAGAGCGTCTTTAACAAGTTGTCTTGCTTTTTCGATATCCTTGCCCTGAACCTTAAATCCTCCGAAAACATTCACAGACTGAGGGGTTAAGCCCAAATGAGCCACTACCGGAATAGAAGCCTTAACAATAGCTGAAATTCTGTCGCACACTTCTGCGCCTCCCTCAAGCTTTACAGCCTGTGCACAACCCTCTTGAATAAGTCTTCCTGCATTTGTTATAGCTTGTTCAACTGATACCTGATAAGACATAAAAGGCATATCTGCAACAACGAAAGCATTTTCAGCGCCTCTTGTAACAGCTCTCGTATGGTGAATCATGTCCTCCATAGTTACACGCAATGTATTTTCATAGCCAAGCATAACCATGCCAAGCGAATCACCTACTAGAATAGAGTTTACGCCGCTTTGGTCAATCAGTTTTGCAGTTGAGTAATCATAAGCGGTAAGCATCGTAATTTTATCACCCGATTGCTTCTGCTTTAAAAGTGTTGCAACTGTGTTTTTCATATTAAAACCCTCCTTGTTACTGTTCCGTCTTATGTTCACCGAATTGCAAACGTTTATACGGATACAATACAATTTTATTATAGCACATTTTTTTCTGAAATGATATAGCTTTTGTAATTTTTTTATGTTATAATGTTAAAGATAAACATTGGAATAAAATTTTAAGGCAATATGCACAAAAAAGGAGAATTTATTATGCTTACAGGAAAAACCGTTGTTTTAGGCGTTTCGGGAAGTATTGCAGCTTATAAAATCGCAAATCTTGCAAGAATGTTAAAAAAACTTCATGCAGATGTTCAGGTGCTTATGACACACAATGCAACTCAGTTTATAAATCCAATCACCTTTGAAAGTCTCACGGGCAACAAATGCCTTATCGACACTTTCGACAGAAATTTTCAGTACAGCGTTGAACACGTTGCTCTGGCAAAAAAAGCTAGCATTGTTATGATTGCCCCTGCATCAGCAAACGTAATCGGCAAAATTGCCAACGGAATTGCAGACGATATGCTTACCACAACAGTTATGGCTTGCCCATGCAAGAAAATAATTTCTCCCGCAATGAATCACAATATGCTTCACAATCCCATAGTTCAGGATAATCTTGAAAAATTGAAAACATTCGGATATGAAATAATCCCATCAGCACACGGCATGCTTGCAAACGGTGATATGGGCGACGGAAGAATGCCTGACGAGAAAATTCTTCTTGAATATATTCTGAAAGAAATTGCTTTTGAAAAAGACCTTGCAGACAAAAAAGTCCTTGTTACCGCAGGTGCAACAAGAGAGTCGATAGACCCCGTCCGCTTTATCACCAATCATTCCAGCGGTAAAATGGGAATTGCAATGGCAAAAGCTGCAATGCTGAGAGGAGCGGAAGTAACTCTTGTGGCAGGACATTGCGACGTTGAATATCCGCCATTTGTAAAAGTTATTCCCGTTCAATCCGCAGAGGATATGTTTAATGCAGTAACAGAAATTTCAGACAAGCAGGATATTATCATAAAAGCGGCAGCAGTGGCAGATTACACCCCTGCTCAGACCTTTGACAGCAAGCTGAAAAAATCTGATGATGATATGAAAATTGAGCTTAAACGCACCAAAGATATATTAAAATATTTAGGTGAGCATAAACGTAAGGGCCAGTTTATCATTGGGTTTTCAATGGAAACTGACAATGTTCTTGAAAATTCCAAGAAAAAGCTTATCTCCAAAAATTGCGATATGATATGTGCAAATTCTCTGAAAACAGACGGAGCAGGCTTCGGAACTGACACAAACATCATCACAATTATCACAAAAGACGGTGAAAAAGAACTTGAAATCATGTCAAAAGATGAAATCGCACACGAAATACTGAATCAATGTAAAATTTAATGCTGAGATTGTGGCTTTATAGGAATTTAGGATCTACAAGAGGATTTTATATGAAACGAATTAATATTTATGAAAACGGCATATATTTCGTGCTGGAAATTAATGATAACAACGAGGCTAAGCTTTTGCATTTTTCGGCTTTGCCTTTTGACGAAAAGACTATTACTTCACGTTCGGGAACTATGGGTTTCAGGCTTGCGGAATTGCAGGTTTCGGGTCTTGATCGCCCCGAAGAGCGTCATGGAAACAAATACATTGTCACAGCACCTGGATACCGCATAAAATTCAAGGATTTCAAGGATTACAACAATAATTTCGGCAGAAAGCTTGAAATTACCCAGTTTGACGAACCTACGGGGCTTGAAACTGTTTCTCATTTTCAGTTTTACAACGGAATTTCTGCCGTCAGATGTCATACAGTTGTAAACAATCTTGGTTCGGAAACTCAAACTCTTGAATATGTATCCTCTTTTGCACTTACAGGAATTGAAAAAGAGGGACTTTTAAGTCAGGACCAAAAAATGTTCATCTCAATCTGTCACAATTCATGGCAGAGAGAACTTCAATGGCAGACATATACCTTGGAACAGGTAGGCTTAGGAATGGCTCAGCCCCTGCATTATCAACATTCCTCAAAGGTGCTTGGCGTAACCAATGTAGGAAATTGGTCGGCAAAAGAATATATTCCTATGGGACTTATTGAAAACCGTGAAACAGGCTCGACTCTTGTGTGGCAGATTGAGCATAACGGCTCATGGCATTGGGAAATTTCAGACGAAGAAGGACATTTGTATCTTCAACTTTCGGGACCGTCGGAAATTGAGTCCCATTGGAGCAAAAATCTTGCACCAAATGAAAGTTTTGAAACCGTACCTTGCTGCGTGGGAGCGGTTCTCGGAGGTTTTGACGAGGCAATGGGCGAACTGACGAAATACCGCCGTATTATCAGACGTAAGAATTATGATAACAAAAGACTGGCGGTTATTTTCAACGATTATATGAACTGCCTTTGGGGCGATCCTACTACCGAAAAGGAAATCCCTCTCATTGACGCTGCCGCAGAGGCAGGCTGCGAGTATTACTGCATTGATGCAGGCTGGTACGCAGACGGATTTTGGTGGGACGAAGTGGGAGAATGGAAGGAAAGTTACAAACGCTTTCCAAACGGATTAAAAGAAGTAACCGACTATATCCGCAAAAAAGGCATGATTCCGGGCATTTGGCTTGAAATAGAAGTTATGGGTATAAAATGCCCTATGGTTCAGGAAAAATGCGATGACAGCTGGTTTTTCACCCGTCATGGCAAGCGTGTATATGACAGAAGCCGTTATCAGCTTGATTTCAGAAATCCTGCGGTTATTGCTCATACGGACCAGGTTATTGACAGAGTTGTTTCGGAATACGGCGTTGGATACATAAAAATGGACTACAACATTGAACCGGGAATTGGTACAGAACAAAATTCCGACAGCTGTGGCGACGGTCTGCTCCAACACGAAAGGGCTTACCTTGCATGGCTTGACCGAGTTTTTGAACGTCACCCTGATTTGATTATTGAAAACTGTTCCAGCGGAGGACTTCGCATGGATTACGCTTTGCTGTCAAGATATTCAATTCAGTCTACTTCCGACCAGGACGATTACAGAAAATACTGTACCATTGCAGCAAACTCGCCTTCTGCGCTCTGCCCCGAACAGTCGGCAATATGGTCTTACCCAATGATCGACGGCAACCAAGAGGAAGTTGTTTTCAACATGGTGAATGCAATGCTGTTGAGAATACACCAAAGCGGACACCTTGTAAATATTTCCGACGAAAGCAAGTCGCTTGTAAAAGAGGCTCTTTCGGTTTACAGAAAAATCCGAAAGGATATTAAAACTGCCCTGCCGTTTTGGAGTTTGGGAACATCAAAATTCTCGGACGAATGGGTAAGCTTGGGCTTAAAGTGCGAAAACTGTGCATATCTTGCGGTATGGCGGCGTGAAAGCAAGGATAATACCTGCATTCTGCCAATTAAATTCCTGAAAGGCATTGACGCTGATATTTCCTGCATTTATCCGTCATTTAACGAGGACAAATTCTT
>JBJERA010000300.1:0-4118 GCA_051882035.1 Hominimerdicola sp. | reverse complement strand
AAAAGACCTCGGAGCTTTATACCGATTTGTCGCTTATGACTTCAAATACCGATATCGCCAAAGATGCTGAGGAAGTTTTCAGGACGCTTTCGCTGGGAGAGGTTGTTGAAAACTCCGGAACTTTGCTGGTTGCACCTCATTGTCTGCAAAATAAAATTGTAGAAATGATGGATAATGAAATTGCTATTGCCAAAAACGGCGGTGAAGGTTACGTTGGTGCAAAGCTCAATTCTCTTACAGATAAGGTACTTATTGACAAGATCATCGAGTGTTCTCAGGCAGGTGTAAAGGTCGAATTGGTTATCAGAGGGATTTCATGCCTGATTGCAGGAGTTGAGGGAGTAACCGAAAATGTGCAGATCCGTTCCATTGTGGGACGTTATCTTGAACACGCAAGAATTTACATTTTCGGCAGCGGAGTTCGCAAGCAGGTCTATATTTCCAGCGCTGATTATATGACAAGAAATACCACAAGGCGAGTTGAGGTTGCTGCTCCCGTACTTGACGAGGAGATAAAAAAACGAGTGCTTGACATCTTTGACACACAGATGTCCGATAATGTAAAGGCAAGAATTATGCAGCCTGACGGAACTTATGTAAGAGCGGTGCAGGAAGGGCCTGTAATTGACGCTCAGAAAAGGTTTTATGCTGAAAGCTATGCTAATGCCCCGAAAACGGAAGTCAAGCCTGCGGAGGAAGTTTCCGCTCCGCCACAGCAGGTTCAGCAGACCGAGCAGGCGGTTCAGAATAAGACTGAGGCTGAGGAAAATCCGCCGAAGAAAATGGGCTTTTTTGCAAGATTGCTGTCATTTTTCAGACGTAAGAAATAATATATGCTACAAATTATATGCTGCAAATTGAAATACGGGCGAACAGTTCAAATTGTTCGCCCGTTGTTTTTATGATTTAATTGATAAACAAAATAATATAAGATTAAAAAATGCACTTCTTTCAGTACAGTTTATTGTATAGGAATTGTTGAAACATAGTTACAAAGTGGTTACAAAAGAGGGCCTTTTTTAGGACGATTGTTGAAAACTATTTAATTTTCAACTTTCTAACCGTTTAAAAGCCATAGTTTTTAACACTTTCAACAAAGTTTTCAACAATTTAAAAGGTTTTCAACGTTGTCTTTCAACTGTCCACATTTTTGGTTGTTACCGTTTCTTAACCTAGTACAATTTATTCATTATTTATCAATCTTAAAAATCCGACTTAATTTTCAAAAGAATTGTCCAACGCATTTTCTGCGTCACGTCTGTCAAGCTCCATTTGATATGCTTCGAGGATTTCATTTTCAATATCTTTTCTTGCGCCCATAGTTATTGGATGGACAATATCACGAAAAACTCCGCTGTCGTCACGTCGGCTTGGCATTGCAACGAACAGACGGTTGTCCCCCTGCACCACTTTAATATCGTGAACCGCAAAAATATCGTCAAAAGTTACGCTGACAATTCCTCTGAGTTTGCCGTCGTTTAACAGCTTTCTGATTTTGATTTCGGTAATGTTCATAAGAAATTCGTCCTTTCAATATAGTGTTTTGCTCTTGATAAAGTAAATTTGCCCCTTTTACTAAAAAATATTCATAAAAGGGGTTGCTTTTTTGAAGTAATTGATTAGATATTTGTATATTGTTACAAAAAATTCACCTGACAACTGGCAAATTTGCTGAGAGTAAAAAAAATTGATGTTTTTTCAAAAAAATCTTTAAAAAGGGGTTTATTTTTTCTGAGAAATGTACTATAATATATAAAGTATATGTGTGTTTACGTTTTTGTGTTCGCTGTATGGCGGATTAAAAACAAAATCTCTTGAAACGGAGGAAAGCCTGCGTAGTCTAGGGTTTACGCTTGCATTTTTATATGATGATTTCAAACGATATTTTAAATAATATAAAACACGTTCACTTTATTGGTATCGGCGGTTCGGGTATGTATCCTCTGGTGCAGATTTTTCATAGCAAGGGCTTTTTCATTACCGGCTCGGATAATAATGAAACGGAAACTCTTGACGCTGTGCGTAAAATGGGTATAACCGTTTATCTCGGTCAGAAGGCGGAGAATATTCAGGGGGCTGACCTTATTATTTATACTGCCGCAATTTTGCCTGATAATCCTGAGCTTTGCGCCGCTAAGGCAAGCAACGCTTACTGTTGTGAACGTGCAGAGATTCTGGGGCTTGTTACAAGCTGGTATGAAAATGCACTGTGCGTTTCCGGTACTCATGGAAAGACTACGGCTTCCTCTATGCTTACGCAGATTTTTGTGGAGGAACAGGTTGATATTTCCTGCGTTATTGGAGGAAAACTGCCTTGCATAGGCGGTTCGGGAAAAAGCGGAACAAGTTCCACAATGGTATGCGAGTCTTGCGAATTTGAGGACCACTTCCTGAAACTTTATCCTGACGTTGCGATAATTCTTAATGTTGACGCAGACCACTTGGAGTATTTTAAGAATATTGAAAATATTATCAAAAGCTTTAATAAATTTGCATCAATGGCTACTAAGGCAGTTATTGCCAACGGCGATGACGATAATACTATGAAGTCTGTGAAGGGACTTGATAAAGAGATTATTACTTTCGGGTTTGACAGAAAAAATGATTATTCCGCTGAGATTACTTCTAAAAAAGGCTTGCAGACCCGATTTGACCTTTATTATAAGGGAGAATTAGTGGAAAATATGGCGATTAATGTTCCGGGCGACCATAATGTTCTGAATGCCCTAGCGGCTGCCGCTGCTGCAAGATTTTCGGGAGTTTCATGGAACGGCGTAAAGACGGGGCTTGCAAATTTCAAGGGTGCAATAAGAAGATTTCAGAAAATTGACGAGGTAAAGGGCGTTACAATCGTTGACGATTACGCTCATCACCCAAAGGAAATCGAATGTACTCTCAAAGCGGCAAAGGGACTTGATTTTAACAGAGTATGGGCTGTTTTTCAGCCGTTCACATATTCGAGAACTAAAATTCTTATGGACGATTTTGTATCGGCTCTTGAAATTGCGGATATTGCAGTTGTAACTGATATAATGGGCAGCAGAGAAAAAAATACCGACGGAATTTATACAGAACAGCTTGCCGGAAAGATAAAGGGAGCTGTATGGTTTGATACTCCTCATGAGGTTGCGGATAAGCAGACAGCAGAGCAGAAAAATTATAATTTCTCACAATGCGTTGATTATATTGCGAAAAATTGTCAGGAGGGCGACCTTGTTATTACCCTTGGTTGCGGCGATGTTTATAAGCTGGCGAAAATGCTTGCCAAAAAGCTTGGAGAATAATGCTGAAAGGACGGACCTATGAAATTATCTGAAAACGAAAAAAAAGTTTTTGACTTTATAAAGCAAAGACTTGAAGACGGGTATCCGCCTACGGTGCGAGAGATTTGTGCGGAGTTCGGGTTTAAGTCTACATCAACGGCTCACAGATATATAGCTTCGCTGACTGAAAAGGGACTTCTTGAAAAAGGAAATAATCAGAACCGAGCTATTAAGCTGACAGGTTCACGGGGAATGAAAGTTCCTTTATTGGGCGTTGTTACGGCAGGTCAGCCTATTACTGCTATTGAAGATATTACCGATTATATCAGCTTTCAGCCTGATAAGAATTATGCAAATCCGCTGTTTGCCCTGAAAGTCAGAGGCGAGTCTATGATCAATGCCGCAATTCTTGACGGGGATATTGTTATTGTTGAGCAGGATACATACGCAGAAAACGGCGATATAATTGTTGCTCTTGTGGATAATGAATCGGCTACGGTGAAAACCTTTTATAAAGAAGACGGTCATTATCGTTTACAGCCGGAAAACGATTCAATGGAGCCTATTATTGTTGACGAGGTAAAGGTTCTTGGACGAGTTGTTGCAGTGTTAAGATATTTATAAAGATGTTTTTGTGAGTACACCGCATTCGTGCGTCGGCTGCGGTGTTGCTCAAAAAAATTAAACTTATGGGAAAGAGGGTGAAGTCCGTTCCAACAATGTTAAAATTTTGGACATGGACATTATTATGAAAAAATCTTGCGTTTATTGCGGAGCAATGCTTGGCGAAAATGTTAAAATATGTTCTAACTGCGGAAAGGTTCTTCCGTCTGCCACAGGCGGAAGAGTAACTAA
>JBJERA010000299.1:0-4140 GCA_051882035.1 Hominimerdicola sp. | reverse complement strand
AACTTGTACTCAAATTGACCTGACAAAGCTGTTTACAAACGGATTTTCTACGGGGCATGGTTATTTGAGAACTCCTAATGAGATTTCAAGTTATGCGGCTCTCGCTTGTATTGCTATTCAATCCAATCAAAACGACCAGCATGGCGGACAATCTGTTCCGAAATTTGATTATGATATGGCGGCAGGTGTTGCCAAAACTTTCAAGCATCGTTATCGTGACAATATTCACAGAGGTTTGAATATGCTTGCGGGAATTAACGATTCTTTTGAGGTTGCAAAAAAGCTTGCGGCTCAGCTTGAAAGCAAGGGATTTATTCCTACTCTTTCCAATGATAACGGTTATCAGGACGAAGAGGCAAAGCTTTTACTGAACCTTTGCGACGCTCCTACTGTTAAGAAAATTCAGGCTTTTGCTTATAAAACTTCTATTCGTGAAACTGACAGAGCCACTTATCAGGCTATGGAAGCTTTAATTCACAATCTTAATACAATGAATTCAAGAGCGGGGGCTCAGACGCCTTTCAGTTCCATAAATTACGGTACCGACACATCTATTGAGGGCAGAATGGTAATAAAAAACATTCTTCTTGCTGAGGAGGCAGGTCTGGGCAACGGCGAAACTCCTATTTTCCCCATACATATTTTTAAGGTTAAAGAGGGAGTCAATTTTAATCCGACTGACCCTAATTATGATTTGTTCAAGCTTGCCTGCCGTGTTTCTGCTAAAAGATTGTTCCCGAATTTCTCATTTATTGACGCTCCTTTCAATTTACAGTATTATAAAGAAGGCAACCCTGATACGGAAATTGCATACATGGGCTGTCGTACCCGTGTAATTGGCAATGCCTACGACCCTGAGCGTGAAATTGTTACAAGCAGAGGAAATCTTTCATTTACAACAATTAATCTTCCTCGTTTGGGAATTAAGGCTCAGAGAAACATCGGCACTTTCTTTGACAGTCTGGACGAACTTATGGATTTGTGTATTGACCAGTTAATGCACCGTTTCAGAATTCAATGCTCCAAAAAAGTCAAAAATTATCCTTTCCTTATGGGACAAGGTGTATGGATTGACTCGGAAAAGCTTTCTTATGATGATACGGTTGAAGAAGTTCTCAAACATGGCACTCTGTCGGTTGGATTTATTGGTTTGGCGGAATGTTTAAAGGTTCTCACCGGCAAGCATCATGGTGAATCTAATGAGGCGAGAGAATTAGGTTTAGAGATTATTACCCGAATGAGAAATCGTATGGACGAAGAAACAAAGAGAACCGGTTTGAATTTCTCTCTTCTTGCTACTCCTGCTGAGGGACTTTCGGGTCGTTTTGTAAAGCTTGATCGCAAGAAATTCGGCAGTATTGCAGGCGTTACCGATAGAGATTATTACACCAACTCTTTCCATGTGCCTGTTTATTATCCTATTAATGCTTTTGAAAAGCTAAAAATAGAAGCTCCCTATCATGAACTGACAAATGCAGGACATATAAGCTATGTTGAGCTTGACGGCGACCCGCTTAATAATCTGACTGCTTTTGAAAAGATTGTAAGATACATGAAAGAAGTGGGTATTGGATACGGTTCGATTAATCACCCTGTTGATCGTGATCCTGTTTGCGGATACACAGGAATAATTGGTGATAAATGCCCTAAATGCGGTCGTTCAGAGGCTGAACACAACAAGATTGTCCATGAAAGAATTCCAAGAATTAAATGCTGCGGAGATAAGTAATATATTATTTAGAAAGATAGAAAAACTGCTGTATTTGATAAAAATACAGCAGTTTTATGATTTGGAGGAATATTATGGAACTGAGAATTGCAGGCAAAGTCAGAGAATCCATTGTTGACGGTCCGGGAATAAGGTATACTATTTTTACGCAGGGCTGTCCTCATAAGTGCGAGGGATGTCACAATCCTCAGACGCATGATTTCAATGGCGGTACTATTACTGATACTGAGGAAATTTTTCAGGAAATAATCAAAGACCCTCTACTTGACGGAGTGACTTTCAGCGGAGGCGAGCCTTTTTGTCAGTGTAAACCGCTAACAGAGCTAGCTATGAAAATCAAAGAATTTAAAGGATTTTCGCTTAATATTATTTCTTTTACGGGGTTCACTTTTGATTATCTAATCCAAAATGCCAATGAAGAAAACGGTTATTTCGAACTGCTTAAACAGCTTGATTATCTTGTTGACGGACCTTTTATTTTATCCCAAAGAAGTCTCGAACTGAAATTTATGGGCAGCAGAAATCAGCGTTTTATTGACGTTCAAAATTCACTAAAAAAAGGCATGATTGTTGAAATTGAACCCTATTAGTATCGATAAAATTCCATAAATCAGCAAAATATTAAAAGTTATACTAATATCATGCTATGCGGTTGACAAATATGCGGTTTATGTTGTATAATTATATTATCTATTTAAAGGAGATGTAGCTATGTCTGTTTATCGAATTTATGTCGAAAAAAAGCCTGAATTTGCAGTTGAGGCTGATTCCCTTATCAGTGATATCAAATCTGCATTAGGGCTTGAAAATCTTGCTGGGTTAAGAATTCTTAACCGTTATGACGCCGAAGGTCTTTCAAGGGAGGATTTTGATCTTGCAACTCCTGTTGTTTTCTCAGAACCTGCCGTTGATGTTACTTATAATACTCTGCCTACTGTAAGCAGTAACGAATTTGTATTTGCAGTTGAGTATCTTCCAGGTCAGTTCGACCAGAGAGCTGACTCTTGTGCTCAGTGTATTTCTTTGCTGACAGGCGGAAAACGTCCTGTTATCAAGTCTGCAAAAATATATATTGTTTCGGGAAATCTCAACAATGATGAAATCGCAAGCATCAAGAAGTACATGATTAACCCTGTTGAGTCAAGAGAGGCTTCCCTTGACTGCTTTGATACTCTTGATATTAAGTACGATATTCCTACTACTGTTGATACAGTTGACGGTTTCATTTATTCTACTGAGGATGATTTGAATTTCATGCTGAGCGATTTAGGTCTTGCTATGGACTTGGACGATATTAAATTCTGTCAGAAGTATTTTAAAGAAACCGAAAAGCGTAATCCTACAATTACAGAAATCAGAATGATTGACACATATTGGTCTGACCATTGCCGTCATACTACATTCTCCACAATCGTTGACAATGTTGATATTGCAAAAGAAGCTCCTTATATTGCCGATACTTTTGCCGATTATATCAATACAAGAAAAGACCTTTATGCAGGCAGAACAGACAAGCCTGTTACACTTATGGATTTGGCTTGCATTGGTGCAAAGCAGTTAAAAAAAGCCGGATTGCTTAAAGATTTGGACGAAAGCGAAGAAATCAATGCTTGTTCCGTTAAAATTAAGGTTGACGTTGACGGCGTTGATGAGGACTGGCTGTTGATGTTCAAGAACGAAACTCACAACCACCCTACTGAAATCGAGCCTTTCGGCGGTGCTGCTACTTGTCTTGGCGGCGCAATTAGAGATCCGCTTTCGGGACGTTCTTATGTATATCAGGCTATGAGAATTACAGGTGCGGGAAATCCTCTTGTTCCTGTTGAGGATACAATTCCTGGTAAGCTTCCTCAGAGAAAAATCGTTGTGGGTGCTGCTAACGGTTATTCTTCTTACGGAAATCAGATTGGTCTTGCTACCGGTCTTGTAAACGAGGTTTATCACCCGGGATATGTTGCTAAAAGAATGGAAATTGGTGCAGTTGTTGGCGCTGCTCCTGCTGAAAACGTAAGACGTGAAAGACCTGCACCTGAGGATATTGTTATTCTTCTGGGCGGAAAAACAGGTCGTGACGGCTGCGGTGGTGCAACAGGTTCTTCTAAATCACACACACTTCACTCTCTAGAATCCTGCGGTGCAGAGGTTCAGAAGGGTAACGCTCCTGAGGAAAGAAAACTTCAAAGATTGTTCAGAAATCCTGATGTTACAAAGATGATTAAGAGATGCAACGACTTCGGTGCAGGCGGTGTATCTGTTGCTATTGGCGAATTGGCTGACGGACTTTCCATTAATCTTGACGCTGTAACAAAGAAATATGACGGACTTGACGGAACGGAACTTGCTATTTCCGAATCTCAGGAAAGAATGGCTGTTGTTATCGCTAAATCTGACCTTGAAAAGTTCCTGCATGA
>JBJERA010000298.1:0-4165 GCA_051882035.1 Hominimerdicola sp. | reverse complement strand
TGTTTTGTAGGGGCGGATATTATCCGCCCGTTTCACACAAATAATGATAGACTGGCAAAATACCCAACTGCCTTAATTTGATATTGATTGGAGTAAGAAATGATTTTACAAACCGAACGGCTTATGCTTCGTGAAATGACGCAGGCGGATTTTGATGACCTTTGCAAAATGTTGAAAGATAAGGACGTTATGTATGCCTACGAACACGCTTTTTCCAATGAAGAGGCACATGAGTGGCTTGACAGGCAGATTCAGCGTTACAAGGACTATGGATTTGGTCTATGGGCGGTGATTTTAAAAGAAAACGGCAAGATGATAGGGCAGTGCGGTCTGACCATGCAGGACGCAGATGAAAGGCAAGTTTTAGAGGTCGGCTATCTGTTCTGTAAGGATTATTGGCATAAGGGATATGCCACAGAGGCGGCAAAAGCCTGCAAAAACTATGCTTTTGAAAAGCTTGGAGCAAAAGAGGTTTATTCCATAATCAGGGATAACAATATTCCGTCGCAGAATGTTGCCAAGCGAAACGGAATGACCGTTTGCGGAAAATTTGTAAAGAATTATTACGGTATGGAAATGCCGCATTTGCTGTATAAAGTTGAGAATGAGGGGTAATTGATATGTATTACAGCGGAAAAAGATGCCCGAAGTGCGGAGGAACAAATTGTCAGATTATTTCCGAAACAGATTATAAAGGCGGCAAATATGGTATTTGCAAAGGCTTGTGCGGTTATATCATATTCGGAGTTTACGGACTTTTATGCGGACTTTGCGGAATGAGGAGCAAGTCGAAAACACGTTCGTACTGGGTTTGTCCTGACTGCAATAATAAATTCAAGGTATGAGCAGGCTTGAATTGTGGCTGAAAGCCATGAAAGTCGGTGAAATCTGGGGCTGTCATCAGCGTGCTGACAGAAGCTTTTTTGTAAAAGGCTGGCAGTTTCCATTGTGCGCAAGATGTACGGGCATAGTTATCGGGCAGACGGTTGGAACTTTTGTGGCAATAAAAAGAAAATTCCCTTTGAAAACAGCATTTGCAGGCTGTTATGCAATGCTTTTTGACTGGACTTTGCAGTATCTTAAAATTAAGGAATCTACCAATAAAAGACGGTTTCTGACGGGATTTGCAGGAGGTTTCGGACTTGTGATATTTTGGGGCAGGATTTTAAGCAGTCTTAGTTCTGCTGTCAGAAAAGAGAGGTTAAAGTCTTATAGGAGATTAGATAATTGAAAAGAGGATAACAATGGATTTGCAAAAATTGTCTTTGGGGGCAAATGAAATATACCAGAAGCTTTATAACGCTTTGAAAAATCCCAACGGAAGCGTTCACCCTCAGTCGCTTTTGTGCTGTGCAGGATCGCTGGCAGGCTATTCCTGTCAGTATGGTATAAGACAGAAATATGTTGTAGGCGAGGGGCTTGACGAAGACAAGGTTTTTATGATCGTCATGAGCAAGGACGGAGAGAAGTTCTATTTCGGTGATTTGCTGAACGAGCCGGTTGTGTCTGCAAAGTATTCGGTGTGGGCGTTGGTCGGCGGAGCATTGCAGAAAATCGGTTCAGAAATGCCCGATTTGAACGAAGTCTTTCAATATGTTTCAATGGTCTGCGGTTCGGCTGATTTTGGTAAGGTAAGGAATTGTCAGACGGGAGAAAACATGAAGGATTATGTGAAAAATCTCTGGAATCCAATGTTCAATACGGCAAAAAAGTATGGTGCGGACGATGAAATTCATATTATTTTCGGAATAGTCTTGCAGAAAATCATTATGGCTTGCAGTCAGGCTGTTCCTGCCAGAAAATGTGCTGAAATTGCTATGGAAAGCGTTATTTCCATGTCAAAATATGACTTGAAATAAAACGAGAAAGGATTTGATTGAAATGAAAATTGAAACACAATGTTTACATGAAGGATATACTCCGAAAAACGGAGAGCCAAGAGTTATGCCAATCGTACAAAGCACAACTTATGTTTATGATTCTACCGACGCTATTGCGGAGGTTTTCGACGACCCTACCAAAAGCTTGATTTATTCCAGATTTGAAAATCCTACCACCGATTGCGTTGAAAAGAAAATTGCCGCTCTTGAAGGCGGAGTTGCCGCAATGTGTACCTCTTCGGGACAGGCTGCAACCTTGCTTTCTATTCTTAATATTTGTGAGGCAGGCGACAGCTTTATTTCTTCATCGTCAATTTACGGCGGAACAGTAAATCTTTTCAGCGTAACCTTGAAAAAACTAGGTATAGAGTGCATTTACGTTGATGTTGACTGCACAGAGGAAGATCTTAATGCTGCGTTCAAGGAAAACACAAAGCTCGTTTTCGGCGAAACTATTGCAAACCCTGCACTGACAGTTCTTGATATTGAAAAGTTTGCAAAATGTGCTCACGCTCATGGCGTTCCGCTGATTGTGGATAACACTTTTGCTACACCTATCCTATGCAGACCTTTTGAATGGGGTGCTGACATTGTTATTCATTCTACTTCAAAGTACATGGACGGTCACGCTGTTCAGGTTGGCGGAGTAATCGTTGATTCAGGCAAATTTGATTGGACAAGCGGAAAGTTTCCTTGCATGACAGAGCCTGACGAAAGCTATCATGGAATTATTTATACTGAAAAATATCCTGCCGCACCATATATCACAAAGGCAAGAATGCAGCTTATGAGAGATTTCGGCTGCTATCCTGCGGCAAATTCTTCATTCCTTTTAAATCTCGGACTTGAAACACTTGCAGTAAGAATGAAGCAGTATTGCGAGAATGCTCTTGCCGTTGCGAAGTTTATTGAATCAAACGACATGGTTGAGTCTGTTAACTATGCAGGTCTTGAAAGCAGTAAATATCACGAGCTTGCAAAGAAGTATCTGCCGCTTGGTACCTGCGGAGTAATTTCATTTGTAATCAAGGGCGGACGTGATAATGCTGTCAAGTTCATGGACAGCCTGAAACTTGCGTCCAACGAGGTTCACGTTGCGGATATTCGTACCTGCGTGCTTAATCCTGCCTCTGCAACTCACAGACAGCTTACTGACGAACAGCTTAAAGCTGCCGGAATTGACGGCGGAATGATTAGATTTTCCGTAGGTCTTGAAAATGTTGAGGACATTATTGCCGATATTCAGAACGGTTTTAACGCTGTTAAAGGTTAAGGCAACACCGCACAACTACCGCCTAACGGCTTTGCGTACGTCTAACTTGCCAATTTTCCGTCATCTTGCACAGAAACTCCTTGAAATACACAAGTATTCCTGCGTCGTTTCTATACAATCTGACGGAAAATTTTCTGCGTTATCCGCACACAATAGTTGTGCGGTATTGCCTTAATTTCATAAAAACTGCGTATATTATGTAGGGGCGGTCTTTGACCGCCCTTTTTTGTTGTTATTTTTTGCGTTTTCCTATTGTGTTGTTTGAACGCAAATGCTTTGTTCATAGATTGTTCGTTTATCAAATTCATTCAAAACTTGCAATTTTTATCTGAGTGTGTTATAATATTTTCATGTGTTTATACACAGTTTTTTGGAAAGGCAGGCGATTTTTCTGAATAAGGAACTTGTAAATACCTTGTTGCAGTTGGGTGCAGCCACAGCTGTAATTATGCTTCTTATTGTGCTTGCTTGTCTTGTTACTCCAAAACTCGCCAGATTTTTGGAAAAGAAATATCCTCAGCTTAAAGAATCTCCCGAAAGGGTGGAGAAAAAGCAAGGGGATAACCCCGAATCCGACGTTCAAGGGCCTTATGATGCGTCAAAAATAGACGATTTTGACCCTAATTATAAAATTTATAATGAAGATATTTATGGAGTTGATTTTAAACATGGCAAAAAAAGAAAATAAAAAGGTTGAGGCTATTACCTCAATGGACGAAGATTTTGCAAAATGGTATACCGATATCTGTAAAAAAGCAGAATTGATTGAATATACCAGCGTTAAGGGCTGTATGGTTATCCGTCCTTACGGATATGCTATCTGGGAAAATATTCAGCATATCCTTGATACAATGTTCAAGGAGCTTGGACATGAGAATGTTTGTATGCCTATGTTTATTCCTGAAAGCCTTTTGCAGAAGGAAAAAGACCACGTTGAGGGCTTTGCTCCTGAGGTTGCATGGGTAACTCACGGCGGTTCTGAAAAGCTTGAGGACAGACTTTGTGTTCGCCC
>JBJERA010000297.1:0-19441 GCA_051882035.1 Hominimerdicola sp. | reverse complement strand
GAATCGAACCGCCGGTATCAGAACCAAGAGAAACAACAGCTTCGCAAGCTGCAACCGCCGCCGCAGAACCGCCTGATGAACCACCCGGAATTCTGTCGGTGTCAAAAGGATTTCTTGTAGGTTTGAAATGGGAATTTTCAGTAGAAGAACCCATAGCAAACTCGTCCATATTAAGCTTACCTGTTACAACCGCACCGCTTGCGTCGATTTTATCCATAACCGTTGCATTAAAAGGCGGAACATAATTTCCAAGCATTTTTGACGCACAAGTTGTACGCAGACCTTTCGTAGAAATATTATCCTTGATACCAATAGGGATACCTGCAAGAGGTGACAAGCTTTCGCCGGCAGAAATTTTCTCATCAATTTCAGCGGCTTTTTTCATTGCATTTTCCTCGTCGAGAGTAAGGTATGCGTCAACCTTATCCTCTACCGCTTTAATTCTGTCAAAAACAGACTTTGTAAGCTCAACAGAGCTTATTTCTTTATTTTTTATCATGCCCGAAAGTTCACAGGCATTTCTTTCAAATAATTCCAACGTCAACACTCCTATTCAACAGTTTTAGGCACTACAAGACAGCCTGCCTTGACCTGAGGAGCGTTCTGCATAAGCTCCTGTCTTGAAAATTTATTCTGTACAGCCACGTCCTCACGCAGTTTCATCGGATTATTTGCGTCAAGAACCATTTCATCGTCAATGTCAGGAAGTTGTTCCACCATATTGACAATATTCTGCATCTGTGACTCAAAATGGTCAAGCTGGTCATCGTCAATTCTCAGACGAGAAAGCTTTGCAATATGCTTAATGTCGATATTCATTTTAAAATCCTCCTTATATATTAATCCTGTTGCCTTAAAGCTTATTGGCAGGATAGTTTTCGATTAAATGTACATGAGTTTTGAAAAACTGCTCAAAAAAACTAATTTTATCATAAATTTCTTCGGCAGTCCATTTTTCATTGCTGACTATCCACTTGGTTTCAACATCGTCGTCACGAACTGCAACGGCGATAACCTCTCCGCAATAAGATTCAATAGGATAATCAATAGAGCGGTCGAGAATATAAGCGTCCTGCTCAGCACCGTCACCGCCTATTACGCCTGAAATATAGCCATAATTTACAAGATACTCATGCCCATGATGTACAAAACCAATGGGTCTGTCAACAGTAACTTTAACTCTCATATATTACTCCGTCATTTTAAGAAATTCAGCCTCAGAAATAATCGTAATGCCCAGACTCTGAGCCTTTGTAAGCTTACTGCCTGCCTCTTCGCCTGCAAGAACATAAGAGGTTTTCTTTGAAACAGAACTACTTGCCTTACCGCCGAATTTCTCGATAATCGCCTTAGCCTCGTCACGCTTCAAAGTAGGCAGAGTTCCCGTAAGCACAAAGGTCATGCCCTCGAAACGATTATCCGTCTGAACCTTTTCATACTTTGTGTTCAAGCCGGAATCAGCAAGCCTTTCAATAAGCTTAATCATATGCTCCTCATGGAAAGCGTCAACAACGCTCTGAGCCATAATTCCGCCAAAACCGTCGATTTCCGCTATTTCATCAACTGACGCAGACATAATATTTTCAAGGTCGCCGAACTTACCGCACAAAAGCTTTGCAGAGGCTTGTCCGATATTTCTGATACCCAGAGCGAACACCAATCTGTCCAAAGAATTGGACTTTGATTTTTCTATTGCCGTCAGCAGATTATTAACCGATTTCTCCTTAAAATTGTCAAGATTTAAAAGCTTGTCGGCGGAAAGTTCGTATAAATCCGCAACCGACTTAATCAGCCCGTTTTCAAGCAAAGCTTTGACAATCTGCGGTCCCAACCCGTCGATATTCATAGCCCCTTTTGAGGCAAAATGAACGATACTTCTGAAAATCTGTGCGGGACATTCAACATTAGGACAGCGTATTGCCGCCTCGTCCTCCGACTTCACCGTTTCACTTCCGCAAACGGGGCATATATCAGGAATTTTGAAAGTTTCCTCGCCATGCTTTTCAACTGCACCGAGAACCTCAGGAATAATATCTCCCGCCTTGCGGACTTTGATTATATCGCCGATTGAAATATTTTTTTCGTCAATGAAATCCTGATTATGGAGAGTTGCCCTTGACACGCTTGTGCCTGCAAGAAAAACAGGCTCAAAAATCGCAACAGGGGTGATTACTCCCGTTCTGCCAACATTCAGTTCAATGTCAACAAGCTTTGAAGTTTTTTCTTCTGGCGGAAATTTATACGCAACCGCCCACTTAGGCACTTTCGCTGTTGAACCAAGAATTTCACGCTGACGGAAATCATCAACCTTTATTACAACTCCGTCAATGGGAAAGCCAAGCTTGAAACGCTTTTCACCGATTTTTTCAATACATTCAATAACCTGTTCGGCACTATCCACAAGCTTGTAATCAGGAACGGTCTTAAATCCAAGAGACTTGATATAATCAAGTGATTGCTTGTGTGATGTAAGCTCTATGCCCTCCACCTGCTGAATATTAAATACAAACAAATCGAGCTTACGTTTGGCGGCAATTTTAGGATCTTTTTGTCTTAAAGAACCTGCCGCCGCATTTCGTGGATTTTTAAATGGCTGTTCGTCATTTTCCTCCTGCTCTTTAACAAGTTTTTGAAAAATATGTTCAGGCATATAAGTTTCGCCCCTGACTTCAAGCAAAGGAAGCTTCTCAGAAATTGTCAGCGGAACAGCCTTGACCGTTTTCAAATTTGCGGTAACATCTTCACCAACCCAACTGTTGCCTCTTGTTGAACCGATAGCAAACTCACCGTCATGGTATTCCAACGAAACAGACAATCCGTCAATTTTCGGCTCAACCACAAACTTAGGATTATCAACAGTTTTTCGCACCGTATCAATAAAATTACGGACTTCCTCAAAGGAAAAAACGTCCTGCAAAGAGCCCATCTGAACCTTATGCTCTACCTCTTTAAAGCCGTCGCTAACCTTTCCGCCAACTCGCTGAGTAGGGGAGTCCTTGCGGATAAACTGCGGAAACTGAGTTTCAAGTTCCATCAGTTTTTTCTCCATCATATCGTAATCATAGTCTAAAATTTCATTTCTGTCCTCGTCATAATAAAGCCTTGCATGATAATTAAGCGTTTCCACTAATTCATCAATCCTATCCTTAGCGGAAGTTTCGTCATAAGCCATTTTTTTCGCCCTCATCTTTCCACGCAAAAATATAATTTATATTATATCACAATTTTTCTTAGATTACAAGTATTTATTTTAATCTGACGTGGGAATTTAATAAAAATAAAACAGGCGAACTCAATTAATGAATCCGTCTGCAAAAATTATATTAATTCCAAAGCTTTTCAGGATACTTACCCTCTGCGATAAGTTGTGCAATAGCAGACTTAACGCTTGGCTTGTCCTCGGCATAAGTAACGCCGAACCACTTGTCGTTGCTTTCAAGCAGCTTGCAGTCAGCCATGCCTGACTTAACCATTTCGTCAATGCCGGCAGGGAGCAGGAACTCAGCCTTTAAATCATTTCCGTTGACTTTCAGGAATTCCTCAAACTTTTTATTAAGCTCGTCAATAAACTTTGCAGGGCAGCCCCACATATTCATTGAAACATAGCTATTCTCGCTGATTTCGGTTTCATCTTCACCAGAAAGAACTCTGCCGTCCTCAACTCTGCGGATATTGTAAGTTTCCACAACATCGGTCATCATAGAGTTTTCGTCAACCTTACAAACTCCTCTGTTTACAGAACCGTTGTCGCTGAGAGTGTTTTTAAGTATAAATCCAGCAAGAGAAAGGTGAAGCTTATCCTCGCCATGCTCCTGAATAAGGAAATCATGAAGCTTAACAAAAGCCTCCTTGCCGTAAAAATCGTCAGCATTGATTACAGCGAAAGGCTCGTTTACAATGCCTTTACAGCAGCACATTGCATGACCATGCCCCCAAGGTTTAACACGTCCCTCTGGAACGCTGTATCCCTCAGGAAGGCTGTCAAGCTCCTGATAAACATAATCAACCTTAACATATTTAGAAATTCTGTTGCCAATCATCTGGTCGAAAGCCTCACGAATGTCACGTCTGATAATAAACACGACTTTGTCGAATCCTGCCTCGATAGCGTCATAAATTGAATAATCCATAATAATTTCGCCGGAAGGGCCAAATGGTTCAAGCTGTTTGATTCCGCCTTTGAAACGGCTGCCAAGTCCTGCTGCAAGAATTACAAGTGTAGTTTCCATAAAATTCTTTTTCTCCTTCATGTTGTAATTAAAATCATGTCAATTTCATGATGATACAGATTAATTATTGCATAGTTTATTAAAAAAGTCAAGATGTTTTGTGAGAATATATTAAATTTGTATGTTTTGCAGTATCAGCAGTTATAATTTTTTATAATATGATTTATTGTTTGTAAGACCAAGAAGATAATCAACGTTGGTTTTGTGAAATTCAGCGAGGGCAATAAGAATATCGGTTGGAATATCACGCTGTCCGAGTTCGTAGTTGCTGTAAGCCTGTTGAGAGCAGTGGAGAATTTTTGCCATGTCGCTTTGTTTTAAATCGGCGTCCTCACGCAAGTCACGAATTCTTTGAAAAATCATTGACATCCTCTTTCCTTTTATATAATTATGTATATATTTAATATATCATACAACATTATGTGGTGATATTTTTACCTCAATTTGTGGTAATTTGTATCACTTATCTTGTTTAGGTTTTACAAATTTTAAATATGATTATCATTTTATATTGACTTATACAACAATTTGTTGTATAATAATTTTAAAGAGGAGCAGAACTTATATTGGCATTATTTGACAATATTTTTAATTATAAAGAAGGTTATGGCTTATGGGAAAAAGAAGCAGAAAATCAGAAGCTATCAGTTCGGGTGTTGGTTTTGCTGCTGGTGTTGCAGCAGGTGCCAAGTTTGGCGCAGGCATAGGAATTGCTTTTGGAGGACCAGGAGGTGCTATTGTCGGAACTATCCCTTGTGCAATCGTCGGAGGAATTATTGGACTTTTAGGAGGAAATAAGGTAGGAAGTGAAATTGATAATCATAAAGGTTAATAAAATATGATGTACAGACCCTGAATTCATAGTGAATTCAGGGTCTGTTTTATATTTCATGCTGCATTTGACAATGGCAAAAATTCATGATATAATACATTAATATGGGATTTTGTACGCATTTGTTTTAAGAAAGGATTTTATTATCTTATGAACGAACAGAATATCAGAAATTTTTGCATTATTGCACATATAGATCATGGTAAATCTACCCTTGCCGACAGGATTTTGGAGCTTACTTCTACCGTTGAAAAGCGTGAAATGGAGGAACAGCTCCTCGATAATATGGAAATCGAACGTGAGAGAGGTATTACTATCAAGGCTCGTGCCGTTCGTCTGAATTATAAGGCTGACGACGGAGAAACTTATGTTTTCAATCTTATTGATACTCCCGGTCACGTTGATTTTAACTATGAGGTTTCACGTTCATTGGCTGCCTGTGAGGGTGCTATTCTTATTGTTGACGCATCGCAGGGTATCGAGGCACAGACTCTTGCTAACACTTATCTTGCTATCGAGCATGATTTGGAAGTTATGCCTGTTATTAATAAGATTGATTTGCCGTCAGCTGACCCTGAAAGAGCTTGCAACGAGGTAGAAAATATTATTGGTATTCCTGCTATGGACGCTCCTCGTGTTTCAGCTAAAATGGGAACGAATATCAAAGAGGTTCTTGAACGTGTGGTTACGGATATTCCTTGTCCAAAAGGAGACGATAACGCTCCGCTGAAAGCACTTATTTTCGACAGCTATTATGACCAGTACAAGGGAGTAATTATTTATGTCCGTGTGAAAGAGGGGCATATCAAGGCTGGGGATACTATCAGACTTATGGCTACGGGTGCGGAGTTCCAGACTGTTGAAATTGGCTACATGGGTGCTAAGGAGCTTGTTCCTGTTGGCGAACTTCATGCCGGCGAGGTAGGCTATATTGCTGCTTCTATTAAAGATATCGGCGATACCCGTGTGGGTGATACGGTTACTCTTGTGGACAATTCTTGCAACGAGCCGTTGCCCGGATATAAAAAGGTTAATCCGATGGTTTACAGCGGTATATATCCTGCTGACGGTGCAAAGTACGGCGATTTGCGTGAGGCTTTGGAAAAGCTTATGCTGAATGATGCGTCACTTTCTTTTGAGCCTGAAACTTCCATTGCTCTCGGATTTGGTTTCAGATGCGGTTTTTTGGGACTTCTGCATATGGAGATTATTCAGGAGCGTTTGGAGAGAGAGTATAATCTTGACCTTATTACAACTGCTCCGTCGGTAATTTATAAGGTAAATCTTACTAGCGGTGAAACGGTATATATTGACAACCCGACTAATTATCCTGATCCGGGGCTTATTTCTTCTGCGGAAGAACCTGTGGTTAATGCACATATTTATACTCCGTCGGAGTTTGTCGGAAATATTATGGAGCTTTGTCAGGATAGACGAGGCACTTTCAAGGACATGAAATATATTGACGAAACTAGAGTTGACCTGCATTATATTCTGCCGCTGAATGAAATTGTCTATGACTTTTTTGATGCTCTGAAATCGAGAACGAGGGGTTATGCGTCCTTTGATTATGAGATGAAAGGATATGTGCCTTCAAAGCTTGTTAAGCTTGATGTTCTGCTTAATGGCGAGATTGTGGACGCTCTTTCGTTTATTGTTCATGAGGATAAAGCTTATGCAAGAGGCAGACGTCTTACCGAAAAGCTGAAAGAAAATATTCCAAGACAGCTTTTTGAAGTGCCTGTTCAGGCGGCTATCGGCGGAAAAATCATTGCGAGAGAAACTATCAAGGCTTTGCGTAAGGACGTTCTTGCTAAGTGCTACGGCGGAGATATTACCCGTAAGAAGAAACTTCTTGAAAAACAAAAAGAGGGTAAAAAGCGTATGCGTCAGCTTGGTTCTGTTACAGTTCCTCAGGAGGCGTTTATGTCAGTGCTTAAACTTGATGAGTAATATTTTTACAGGAATTTTCATAAATTATGGAGGGGCAGTATGGGGACTGTCTATAAAAATAAAAACTTTATTCAAAAATTGGCAATACCTCTGACGTTTATCGTAACCGCAGGGTATGAGCTTGCATATGTTTACACTTATTTTATAGCGTTTGATTTCAATGTTATTTCGAATTTTAATTCTTGGATAAAGTATCTGTTGTGGATAGTTTTTGAAGTTGTAATTTTGTTTTCCAGTTCAGCCAACAACATGAAGGAGCTTGCGGGTCATATTTTTAGGTGTTTTGTGTGCTTTGCATTGTCTGTTGCAGTACTGTGGTACTGGCTTGAAAATTATTGTCAGCCTGATGAAACCTCGGAGTTTTATAAACAGATTACAATGATATATGAAATTGATTTTAATGAATATAAATTTAATATATTCATTGATATTTTGAAAAGTTCGCTGGGGTTGACTGCTTTCGGTGCATTCATTTGTTATGCAAAATTGCAGGGATCTACCAATGGTTGGATAAAGAAACATACATACAAGTAATTATTTGGAGGAAGATATGAAATATTGTCCGGAATGTGAGCGGATTTTTGATGATAATGTATGCAGATGTCCTGACTGCGACTGCTTTCTGAAAAAGTCAGATTCAGCAACTGAAATAAATTTAACTAAAAAAGTAAATCAAAAGCTTAATGTTTCGCTAGGGCTTGCTCCGTCGGTTGCAGAGATTATTTTCTGTGTTATTCTGGCTGTTGAGGGAATAATTTCATTGATTTTCAGCTTGAAAAACGGCGGAAATCTTTATATGCTGTTGGTTTTGAATCTGCTGATGATAATTGTTGTTATGTTCAAAGGCTTTATTTTCAGGCATTTCACATGGCAGAGTCTTCTGGCGAGGTTTTCGGGGCAGGACGTCAAAAAAATTTATCCTTCAACTTTTTACAAAATTGTTCAGAAAATTGCTCTTGTGTTTTGGACAATTTTTTCTACGGTCAGCGTTATTACAATTATTTGATGTCAATTATATGTTAGAAAACGCATTTTATGGAAGGAATAACTATGGAAAATCTGAAAACGTCAATGAAATATTCCCTTATTTTCGGACTTTTGGGAGCGGTGCTGATACCTGTATTCTACGAGGTTTACGCCAATATTTCCAGAAGCGTGGGGTTGTTTTTCATTGCCTGCTGGGCTATTTTTGCAGGGGTGAAGTTTTCGTCTTTGTCGGCGAAAGAGGCATTTGTTGGAATTACTTGCACAATAGCTTACAGCGGTATACTTGGAATGATTTGTTACATTATTATTCACCCTGCTGTGCAGAAAATGTTAACCGAAAATTCTGTATATTTTCAGCTGGATTTAAAATCGCAGATGTTTTTTTTACTATATGCTGTATTGATTTCCATTTTAATGTATCTAATTTGGCTTGTAAGACTTGGACTGACAAAAGCTTTTCACCGTCTGCGAAACAACAGAAAAATGGCGGGCGATTATATTGCCAATGCTTTTAATGATGACAATGAGGACTTGAAATGATTGGAATTTATATTCATGTGCCGTTTTGCAAGCGAAAGTGTCCTTACTGTGATTTTTATTCGGTTGCGGAGGATAGGGAACTGATTAAGAACTATGTTTCAGCAGTTTGCAGAAACCTGAAAGTATTTGCAGGACGAGGACTTTCTGCTGATACCGTCTATTTTGGTGGAGGAACGCCTTCGCTTTTGGCTGCTGAGCAAATTAGAAAAATACTTTCTGTAATTGATGAGAGTTTTATACTTTGCAATCCTGAAATTACCATGGAGGCTAACCCTTGTACCGTTGATTTTGAAAAACTTTCCGATTACAGGAATGCAGGTGTAAACAGGATTTCTTTCGGCGTTCAGTCGGCGGATGATAAGGAACTTAAATTTCTTGGCAGACTTCACGATTTCGCTTTGGCAGAACAAGCAGTAGAAAATGCCGTAAAAGCGGGGTTTGACAATATTTCCTGTGACCTAATGATTGGACTTGCGGGGCAGAGTATGAAAAGCCTCGAACGTTCTTTGAGTAAACTGGCAGAACTGCCGATTAATCACATTTCTGCCTATATGCTGAAAATTGAGGAGGGAACTCCGTTTCACAAGCAGGAGATTATAAATGCTGTTGCGGACGAAGATTTGCTGTGCGATATGTATTTGCGGACGGTAGAGTTTCTTGAAGAAAAAGATTTTATACAGTATGAGATTTCAAATTTTGCTAAGGACAAGCTTTATTCAAGGCACAATCTGAAATATTGGCATGGTGAGGAATATATTGGAATTGGGCCTGCGGCTCACTCATTTTTTGAAAATGAGCGGTACTGTTGTCCGAGAAATCTTAATGAGTTTATCAAGTCAGATTTACAAGATAAGGAAGTTTTAGAGACTTCTCCTGACAAGTTGGAAGAATATATTATGCTTAATCTTCGCCTGACAACCGGTATAAATCTCCATACTATTGAGGACATGGCGGGAAAAGATTTTGCTGACAGACTTGAGAAAAAGGCTATTTTTTTTGAGAAAAACAAGCTTTGCGTTATTTCCGGCAAAAGAATTTTTCTTACGCCAAAGGGATTTCTTGTTTCAAACGACTTGATTGAGGAATTTATCGATTGTTAATCTCAACAAATATTTTGTTTTTTAATAGCAATTAATTGTTTAGGCCTACAATATAGCTTTTTTATTATTGTAAAAATTGTCGGAAAATGCTACAATATAATGTGTATGATTATTTTGATTTGATGTTTTATTTACAAGATAATTATAACTTTATTTCATATTTTTACAATGCGGTTAATTTATCAAAAAAGACTTGATTTTAATGCCGTTTTTGTTTAAAATATTATATGTGAGAATAATAGTTTTTTTGGGAGGATTAAAAATGAAGGATTTTCTATCCAATCCGTGGGTGAAAAGGGCGGTTTCTGTGTTCAATATCGCTTATTTTGCCGTAATCACACTGATAACGTATGCAACTTTTCTTTACGATTTGGAGTTTACTGAGGGGCGTGAGCAGTCGTTTTTTACCGTTTATGTTATTGCAAGCGTAGTTTTTCTTGGCTTAATGCTCTACACAAGGCGTGAGGCGGTCACGTCTGTTCTGGGAGCGCTAATGCTACCTGTATGCTTTTTTCTGATTTTGTTTAACATGGGAAACTGGATTCTTGTAATTCCGCCGTTTGTTGTAGCATTGATTATGTTTTTTGCCTCAGGTTCAAAGGAAACATTAAAGGTTATTTTAGGTACGATTTACCTTTTACTATATGTTCTGGGAATTGTAGCTTACTTTGTATTGAAAATTCTGTTCGGCGGTTCTTCTGTTGAAACAGAGCTTAATGCAGACCTTGACACAGGTTCAACTGTTTATCAGATTTACAGAGATAATTTTGACAAGATTGTTGAGTATACTTCTAATGAAAATGCTATTTCTCCTGATGGAAAGTACAAAATTGTTCTTTATGATGTAAAGAACAGTGACAAAGGTGCTGTTAAGATTTGCGTTGTTCCGTACGGTCAGGATATTGAGTTGAAATTTTTCACCTTGAAGCAAAAAGGTATCAAGAAAACAATTTCAAACAAGGGAACAAGAGGAGTTGTTCCAAGTTTTGGTTGGATCGAGGAGAACGGCGTGCTAAAAGTTGAGTACAGATTATCCGAATATGATGATTTGAAGGCAACTTCTGTTACCACACTTCCTGATAAGCAGTATTTGGAGTTTCTTGGAATAAGTTAATAAATCAAAAGGGAGCGTAATGGCTCCCTTTTTTGTGTGTTTAAGGAAAATACCCGGTTGTCAGCCGTACAAAAGCCGTTAGGCGGTAGTTGTGCGGTGTTGCCTTAAATCAGTTCACCTATACAAAAATCTTTTTCAGCGGAGATTATTTTTGCTTTCAAGAACTTTCTCCTAAGCGTTTTGCTGGCATCGGTGCGTTTTACTTTAACTAAAATATAATTTGAAGTATGCCCCTGATGCCATTCGGGAGAACTTTCAAGTTCAAAAAGCACTTCCATAGTTTTTCCTACAAATTTTTTCAGATAATTTTCTGTTGTTTTCTTACAGACTTCTGCCATTTTCATTGCTCTTTCATGTTTTGTCTTTCGGTCTAGCTGACCGCTAAGTCTGTCTGCAACTGTTCCGGGTCTGCGTGAATATGGGAATATGTGAGCTTCCGCAAAGTTGATTTTTTTGGCAAATTCTAATGATTCTGCAAATTCTTCCTCAGACTCCAATGGAAAACCAACCATAATATCGGTTGTTATTGCACAGTCAGGGAAGTGCTTTCTGAGCTTTTCACACAGCAAGGCGTATTCAGACGTATCATAATGTCTGTTCATTCGTTTTAAAGTACGGTCACACCCGCTTTGCAGAGATAAATGAAAATGCGGGCAAAGTTTTTCAAGATTTGATAATCTTAAAATATCTTCGTCAGAAATCATTTCAGGCTCGATTGAACCTAGTCGCACTCGGAATTCTCCGTCAGTTAAGCAAACTGCTTCAACAGCGTCAATAAGTCGTATGCCGTCGCCGAAATCCTTTCCATAACAACAGAGATTTATGCCTGTAAGAATAATCTCCTTGTGACCTGAGAGGGACAGCTTGCAAGTCTCCTCCTTAATTTCCTCCAAAGGCTTAGAGCGGACGTGCCCCCTTGCATAGGGAATAATACAGTAGGTGCAATACTGGTCACAGCCGTCCTGTATTTTGATATATGCACGAGTTTTCATATCAGTTCCCGAATTGGTCATTGGCTCAAATTTTTCCCCCTTTTCATGAGGATTGATTTTTACAATTTGCTGTCCATGCTGAATAAATTCTTCCACAAGAGCAGGAATTTCCGGTTTATTTCCAGTTCCGACGATTATATCGCAATCCACCATTTTTTCAGCTTGTGAGGCAAAAGCCTGCGGAAAACAACCTGCAAGTACTAACACGCAATCGGGATTGGATTTTTTTATTTTATGAATAAGCTGTCGGCATTTTGAATCTGACTGAGCAGTTACGGTGCAGGTATTTAAAATGCATATTTCAGCCTGCGAAAAATCGCTTGTATCTTCATAGCCTTTGTTATTAAAAATTTCTCTGATATTTTCAGTTTCATACTGATTTACTTTGCAGCCAAAAGTGTAATAAAAAACTTTCATAGTAATACTCCTATAAAATAATATTTAAACCGAATTCAAGTTCAAATATTCGTTTAGTTTGTCGAAAGTGCAGCTTTTTAATCTAATCTTATTTTTATTGTACCATAAAAAATATTTTTTTGCAAATACTATTGACAAACAGATTTTTCTTGATATAATTAATAGTATAGGAATAAATCCTATACAAATAGTCATAAGACTATTTATTTTAAGGAGGAATTTTTTTATGACAAAAGTTATGATTAAGCTTGATTCCATTGCAGCAGTAAAGAAGTTTGTAAGCGTTGTTTCTATGTATGATTTTGATGTAGACCTTGCTTCCGGCAGATATGCTGTTGACGCTAAGTCAATTATGGGTATATTTAGTCTTGACCTTTCTAATCCAATTCAGCTGGTTGCTCATACTGATAATGCTGATGCTTTCATCAAGGAAATTTCTGAATTTGTTGTTGAATAAAACCACTAAAATATGATTTAACGAATCGTCACAGTTTGTGTGGCGATTTTTTATATGTTAAAATAAGTATTGCCTTAAATAAACTATAATAAATTAATCCTCAAACGTTATAGATATATATTAATAAAATTTCCAACAACAAATTTATAAACAATTTAGCAGAAAAATAAAATTTATTATACACTTGCAATGCACATTGATATATAATGATAGTATACAAAATTGATGCCGTAGTTTTCTAATGATAATATTTGTGGCATTTATTTTTTTACTATTTCATGTAACTCCGTTACATTTTTGTTTTTGGACAAGATGAAGAGTCTGCTTAATAATGCATCAATGATAAGTTATTATATTTAAATTAATTCATTGAAAAAGCTATGAAAACGTTATATTATATGAACAAGCAACTCTAACGCACATAATCAATACATAATTCATAATCTATTTTATCAATATTTAAGAAAAGTATGTTTAAATAATGAACGGACATTCATATAATAATATTATAGATAATAAAAAAGATATAATATGTTAGAACGAATGGAATTATGAGGAGGTGCCTTTATGATTAAAGCGTATATAAAATTAAATACTTTTCAGGATATTACAAAGCTTCATGAGGCGGCTAAAAATTGTGATTATCAACTGGTGCTGGAAAGTGGAACTGTTCGTATCAATCCTAAATCACTTATGTGCTTGTTTTCCGTAGAGTTAAAGCAAACTATGGCACTTATTGCGAAATATGATGACCGTGATTCTTTTAAAAAGCAGTTTGGTGATTTTATAAATGAAGAATAAAATTAATTATTTGTTATATTTTGTATTTTTAAGTCGGTTTTATACCGACTTTTTCTTTTTGAAATACTATAAATTAAGTGTTAATCAATTATAAACTCGCATGGTATATATGATAACAAATATCAAGTTTGCATTTTTTGCTAGTCTGTGGTATACTTTATTTATTTGGGAGGGATTTTTTATGAAATTTGTTCATTTATCCGATTTGCACATTGGTAAGCGTCTTATGGGCTATTCGCTTATTGACGACCAGCGTTATATATTAAATGAAATTCTTGAAATAATTGATAATACAAATGCTGACGGAATAATAATTGCAGGTGATATTTTTGATAAAAGCATCCCACCTATTGAGGGGGTTACACTTTTTGATGAATTTCTTTGCGAGATTGTCAAACGTAATCTGCCTGTATTTGTAATTAGTGGTAACCATGATTCGCCTGAAAGATTATCTTTTGGTGCTAAAATTATGTCTGCATCAAATGTGTTTGTAAGTGCTGTTTTTGACGGAACTATGCAAAAGCATACTCTAACCGATAATTTTGGAAATATAAATATCTACTTACTCCCGTTTGTAAAACCCATAAACGTGCGAGGCTTTTTTTCTGATGATAATATTGATAGTTATGACATAGCTGTAAAATTTATTTTAAAAAATACTGAAATTAATGAAAATGAAAGAAATATATTGGTATGTCATCAATTTGTAACAGGTGCGGCCATAAGTGATTCAGAAGAAATAGTTGTTGGAACACTTGATAATATTGATTCTTCGGCATTTAAAAAATTTGACTATGTGGCTTTGGGACACATTCATAATCCTCAGAAAATTGGCAGAGATGAGGTTTGCTATTGCGGAACACCTTTGAAATATTCGTTTTCTGAGTCAAATCACAATAAATCTGTCACAATGGTTGAATTTTTAGAAAAAGGTAATATTAAAATAGAAAAATATCCTTTGAAACCTTTGCACGATTTGCGTGAGATAAAGGGGAGTTATACAGAACTTACGGCTAGGGAGAATTATATTCAGACTTGCACTGATGATTATCTGCACATTACTTTGACCGATGAAGAAGATATTCCTAATGCTGTTGAAAAGCTTAGAAGTATATATCCAAATATAATGAAATTAGACTATGATAATTCAAGAACGAGAAATATATTTTTGGGTGAAACTCCGCAAGAGGTAAACTTGAAAACGCCTTTGGAACTTTTTCAAGATTTTTACAAGGAACAGAACGGAACTTCAATAAGTGAGGAACAGTTAGATTTTGTAAGAAAATTTGCAGAAGAAATATGGGGTGAAAATTCATGAGACCATTGAAAATTACTGTTAGTGCCGTTGGTCCTTATTCTGGTATGACAGAAATAGATATGACAATACTTGGAAATAATGGTCTTTTCCTTGTTACCGGTGAAACAGGTGCAGGAAAAACCACGATTTTTGATGCAATATGTTTTGCGCTTTATGGAAAAGCCAGCGGAAACGAACGTGAAGCTGATATGCTGCGCTGTAAAAATGCTCCTGATGACATTCTGACATTTGTGGAAATGGAATTTGAATACGGGGGAAAATGCTATACTGTCTACCGTGAGCCTACGCAGGACAGGAAAAAAAAGCGTGGAGAGGGTTTTACAAGCAGTCCTGCGGTGGCTTATTTGAAAAATTCAGCAGGAGAAGTGATTACCTCAACGCTGTCCGAAACTAATGCAAAAATCATGGAAATCATTGGTCTTGACAGTGTTCAGTTTAGGCAAATTTCTATGATTGCTCAGGGAGAATTCAGAAAACTGCTATTGTCTTCTACAAAGGAGCGTGGCGAAATTCTCAGTGCAATTTTTAGTACAAGCAAGTTCAGAATGCTTACTGACAAAATTAAAGAAGAATACCTTTCTTTAAAAAAAGAAAACGAAAAATTAAGAGCGTCAGTTTTGCAATATGCCTCAGGAATTAAAGCTGATAATGAAAATCCTATGAGGGAAAATTTTGAAAAACTTTTAAGCGACAAGACCTATGTTTCCTGTGAAGAATTATCGAAGCTTGCAGATGATTTAAATATGTGGGAGCAGGATTGCTGTCAGAAGGCTGACAAAGATTTTGAAAGCTGTGACAAGCGATATAATGAGAAAAAAGCTAGGTTGGTTGAGGCTGAAAGGCAGGAGAAAATATCTGAGGAGATTTTAAAATGTAATAATTTGCTTGACGAAAAAGGAAAGCTTTTTGTGAAAATCAAGTCGGATTTAGAGCAGGAAAAGCAGAAAATTCCGCAAAGAACTTCTCTTAGCGAGGAAATTGTGCGGAATAAGGAACTTTTGAAAAACTATGACGAGGCTGATAAAATATCCAAAGAGATAGTTTCGCTGCAAAATGAAAGAATAAAGCAGTCCGAAATGTTGGACAAAACTAAATTAGAAATGGAACAACTGCAAGCTGATAAATCTGAGTTTGAAAAACTATTTAACAGCCTTGAAAATTGTGATACTGACAAGATAAAAACTGAAAATCTTATTGAAAAAAAGCTTGCAGAACAGAATGATTTTCAAGAACTTCTGACAACTATTGAATATTCACAAGAGTTGAAAGAATCTGCTGAAAATGCAATGGAAAAATATTTGGTTTGTGCAAAGGAATACGAAACTGAACAAAAATTGACTGCATCAATAGAGTTGGCTTTTTTTAACGAGCAGGCTGGATTTATTGCAAAATCATTAAAAGATAATGAGAAATGCCCTGTATGTGGTTCGCTTAATCACCCGCAACCTGCAAAACTTTCGGAAAATGTGCCTGATAAAACAGCGGTTGACAAGGCAAAACAAAATCTTGAACAAATGAATAAAAAGCTATCCCGTTTAAGTGAAGAAAGCAGGGACGCTAAGAATCTTTATAATAACGAGATTGCTTCAATTCAGCGAATTTCGGCAAAACTTATTCCAAACTGCGAACCTGAGAAAATCGAGGAAAAGGCTTTGCTTAAAATGACTGATATTAAATCGGAAATTGAAAATTTACAAAATTCCTTGAAAAAAATCAATGAGAATATTAAGCTAAGAATAGAGTTGGAAACCAAACTTGAACAAAATACGCATCATTTGGAACTTTGTAAGAACAGTAAGACTGAATATGAAAAAACTCTGTTCGGGCTTGATACTGCTGAAAAAGAAAAAAATATTCAGCTTGAAGAAATAAAAAAATCTCTGCCTTTTGAAAGCAGGGAAGAGCAGGAAAAACTTATTGAATCTCAGGAGCAAAAAAAAGCAGAAATGGACAAAGCTTTTGAAGAAGCGGAAAGTACCTATAACCAGCTTGAAAAGGATATTATCGCTTTGAAAAAACAGCTGGAAACGTTGGAAGGACCGATTGATAAATCTGAAAAACTTTCTTCTGCTGAGCTAAAAGAGGAGGCAGCAAGACTTGAAAAACAGCGCAGTTTGCTTTTGGAAAAGCGTGACAAGTGTAAGAGTCGTCTTGACAGTAACATTTTTGCGGCTAAAAGCATGAAAAAGACTGCCAAAGCAGTTGAATCGGCTGAGAAAAAACTTAGCTGGCTGAACGGACTTTATGTCACTGCAACTGGTTCTGTAAGCAAAATTTCTCTTGAAACTTATGTTCAAATGGCATATTTTGATAAAATACTTGAAAGAGCAAATGTTCGGCTAATGGTGATGAGCAGTGGTCAGTACGAGCTTGTAAGACGTAAGGAAACCGGCGGAAAGTCGCAGACCGGTTTGGAAATTGACGCTATTGACCACTTTGCAGGCGGAACGAGAAATGTTCAGACGCTTTCAGGCGGCGAAAGCTTTATGGCATCGCTGTCGCTGGCATTAGGTCTTGCTGATGAAATTCAGGCAAATGCAGGCGGAATAAGGCTTGAATCAATGTTCATTGACGAGGGGTTCGGAAGCCTTGATGAGGAAAGCTTAAATCAGGCTATGAAGGCGCTTAGCGACCTTACAGAGGGCAGTAAGCTTGTGGGAATAATTTCTCATGTGGCGGAATTAAAAGAACGTATACCAAAACAAATTATTGTAAAAAAAGATAAATTCTCAGGCAGTAAAGTCAGCATAGTAACAGATATTAGCTAATTTTTACAAGCCGAAAAAGATTTTTAATATTAAAGCTGAAAAAACAAATCCTGCTAAATCTGCAATAATTGAGGATAGACATACACAAGGGTATGCTTTCTTTTTCATTGCCGCAAAATAAACTGTAATGGTATAAAATGTCGTTTCAGTAGAACCCATGAGAACGCTTGCTACACGTCCCGCATAGCTGTCAGGAGAAGTATTTGACAGAATTGTTTCAAGGGTCGCCAACGCTCCGCTGCCGGATATGGGGCGGACTATTGCCAGGGAAATACAGTCAGACGGAAATCCCAGAAAATCCGTTAGCGGCGAGCAGATTTTTCCGATTATTTCAACCGCTCCTGAGGAGGTGAACATTCCTACCGCTGTCATGAGCAGTATCAGGCAAGGAAGTATTTCCACAGCTGTAATGAGATTTTCTTTTGCTCCTTCGGCAAATTCTTCAATTATGTTTACTTTTTTTACTGCACCATAGATAAGTATTCCAATTATGATTAGCGGAACTATATTGTTGAAAATGTTCATATTTTTGTATTATTATTCAGATTAAGAGCGTAAACTGCAAGACAGCCTATAACTGTCGAAACGAGTGATGTAATAAGAATTGCAGGAGTTATGTCAAAGGGATTTTCGGCACCGTGTGCAAGTCTCATTGCTCCGATTGTGGTTGGAATAAGTTGAATTGAGGCAGTATTAAGCACTACAAGCATGGCTATGTTTCTTTTTGAGTTAGGAGAACCGTCATCAAGGGCCTTTGCAGCAGCAATTCCCAGAGGAGTAGCGGCATTTCCTAATCCGAAAAGATTTGCGGTTATGTTCATTGTAACAGCATTTTTTGCTTTGGGATTATTGTTAATATCTTTAAAAAGCAAGCTTGTAATTGGAGAAATCATTCTGCCGATTTTCTTTGTTAATCCTGATTTATCAGCAATTCTCATTACTCCTCCCCAAAGAGCCATTGAACCTGCAAGATAAATTACAAGTTCAACTGCTTTATTGCAGGAACTTAGTGCAGAGGCTGAAACTGCGTCAGTCTGACCTGTAAAAAATCCTGCCAGAATTGATAAAATCATTAATACTAGAATTAAAAATCCAAGCATATTGTCCTATTCTCCTATATTAAAAATGTTAATAAAAACTGAAATTAATATTTATGTCTTGTGTTGTGTGTGAAATTTTAGTGATTGCTATTGACAAATATCTACATAATTGTTATAATAATATCATCATAAGATTTATGGTTAAATGGAGCTTGCTCCAAATTTAATTTTAAGGGGATTGATTTTATGAAATCTACAGGAATTGTAAGAAAAATTGACGAACTAGGAAGAATTGTACTTCCAATCGAGCTCAGAAGAACTTATGAGCTTGCTGTTAAGGATGCTGTTGAAATCTACACGGATGACGACAAGATTATCCTTAAAAAATTCCAGAGAACTTGTATTTTCTGCGGCAGCTGTGAAGATGTTGTAGAGTACAAGGGTAAGACTGTATGCTCTGAGTGTATGGCTGAGCTCAAAGGAGAAAATAAGTAATAAAAGCTAGGCGACTGATTTTTCGGTCGCCTTTTTTATGTTCAATTATATGCGGACGAGTAAATTTTATGACAGTTTATAAAAAGACGAGCAAAACATTATCATGTGATAAGTTTTGCTCGTCTTTTCTAAATAATAAGCTTTTCAAAAGAACTCTCATTGCCGTTAAAAACGGTCATGTATAGGTATTCCTCACTGTTTTCGTAATACGAAAATCTGATCTTATTTGTGTATCCCCAGAAAGTCCACTCGATACTCTCGTCAATCTTTGAATAAAGGCTTTCATACCATAGAGGACAATCAACAAAATTGCCTTCAATATACTTTTTATAGGTTCTTGAATTGCAGTAAATAACCGGTTTAACACCGTAGTAATCTTCGATATATTTAACAAAACT
>JBJERA010000296.1:0-19475 GCA_051882035.1 Hominimerdicola sp. | reverse complement strand
GCTCATCATACAATATAATAAGAATGTTGACATATTTTAATATGCCGATAGCACTCCATCATGTAATGATGACAACTGATAATCTGTTAAATTAGCAGTCAGCAAGAGGTTTTACCCACACACCTCAAACTTCGGCAGTTTTACCTTTCGCATTTTCCGTTGGCCGGGCAAGCTGTCACTAGCAAAGTGGGAAAACGGTACTCATTTCAACTGCACCTCTATCTGTTCTGTTTAATCATAACAAATATTTTTATATCTGTCAATACATAAACAGAGATTTTTATTAATTTTCTGTAAACTAACGAATATATGATTTACTGGTTATCAGATACTTAAAAAATTAGGAGTAATAATATGTTAGATTTAAACAACATGAAGAAATCAGATTTTTATTATGATTTACCGCAGGAGCTTATTGCGCAGACTCCTGTTGAGCCGAGAAATTCATCGAGGATGCTAAAAGTTGACCGCATAACTGGGGAATGTACTCATGACCATTTCTATAATTTATGCGATTATCTTAAAAAAGGTGATTTGCTGGTTCTGAACGATTCAAGGGTACTTCCTGCAAGAATTTACGGTGAAAAGGAAGAAACGGGTTCTTTTATTGAATTTCTGCTCGTGGAGCAAAAAGCAAATATGAAGTGGGAAATTCTTTGCCGTCCCGGAAAAAAAGCTAAGATTGGAACTAGATTTTCTTTCGGAGGAGGAAAGCTGAAAGCGACAATTACTGACATTCTTGAAGACGGCAATAGAATTGCTGAGTTTGAGTGCGAGGACAATTTTTTTGCAGCTCTTGACGAAATCGGACAGATGCCACTGCCGCCTTATATTACCGAAAAGCTGAAAGACAACGAGCGTTATCAGACTGTTTATTCCAATGAGCTTGGTTCTTCTGCCGCTCCTACTGCGGGACTTCATTTTACAAAGGAACAGCTTGCGGATTTAGAGAAGATGGGCGTAAATATTGCCTATGTTACTCTGCACGTGGGACTTGGCACATTCCGTCCTGTAAAAGAGGAAAAGGTGCTTGACCATAAAATGCACAGGGAGCATTATGAGTTAAATCAGAGAACAGCCGACCTTATCAATGAAACAAAAAAGAATGGGGGAAGGGTTATTGCGGTAGGCACTACCTCTTGCAGAACTCTTGAAAGCGTTGCCACATTCAAAGGTAAAATTGAGGCTTGCGACGGATATACTGAAATATTTATTTATCCGGGATATGAGTTTAAGGTGCTTGACGGTCTTATTACTAATTTTCATTTGCCTGAAAGTACGCTTATAATGCTTGTTTCGGCGTTTATGGGTTATGATAATACTATGAATGCATATAAAACTGCTGTTGAGGAGAATTACAGATTTTTTTCCTTCGGAGATTCTATGCTGATTTTGTAATTGGTTCATCGGAGGAAAGTAGTAATGAATAAAACTGATTCTGCACAGAAGCAGAGATATTATCTTTTTGACAATTTAAAATTCTTCTTGATATTGCTGGTTGTAGTTGGTCATTTTGCTGACGGATATTTGTATGAGCTTTATGACAGAACAGAAATCATTGCAGGCAAGCCAGAAACGCTTATGTATAATAAGGTAACAATATTTCTATATGCGTTTCATATGCCTCTTTTCCTGTTTTTATCGGGATTATTTCAGAAGCGTGACTGCAATAAATCCGTATTGAAAAAAGCTTTATCTTTTTTCATATTAGGGTATATTTTGAAGTGTTTTCTTTATATTTCAAAATGTGTTCTCAGAACACCGTATGATGCAGACAGTAAAATTTCTTTCAGTTTGCTTGGCGGTGACGGGCCTTTCTGGTATCTGCTGGCATTGGCGGTGTTTATCGTTTTAACTTATATACTTAAAGATGTTAAGCCGTCTTTGGTAATGGGATTTTTTATACTGCTGTCGCTGTGTGTGGGATATGATAACAGCGTTGGAGATATGCTGGTTCTGTCAAGAATTATAGTATTTTTCCCGTTTTATTATGCAGGTGTTTGTCTGTCTCCACAGAAGATTATTGATTTGTGTTCTAAAACTTTTGTGAAAATCATCTCATGGATTATAGTTGTGGTATGGGCTTATTTTTCTTTGGCACAGGTCGAGCTTGTATATCCTTTGCGTTCGCTGTTTACGGGCAGACATTCCTATCAGCACGTTGAACAGCTTACTCAAATGGAATGTTCTTTTGTGAACAGATTGGTTGCTATGGCTATTGCAGGGGTGCTGTGTTTTGCATTTTTAGGAATAAGCGTAAATGCATACATTCCCTTTATCTCAAAAGCGGGAACACAGACCTTGTCGGTTTATTTCTGGCATAGAACGGTTCTGTATGTGATAACTCATTTTGCGGTTGCTGAAAAGCTTGAAGAACATTTCCCTGATTTTTGGTGGATTTTTTATCTGCTGATTGCAGTGGCTGTGACTTGTATATTATCATTGAATATATTTGCAAAACCTATTAATGCAATTTTAGGTGCAATTAATAATCAGAAGCAGGAGACAAATAAATAATGGTTGTTTTTGCAGCAGCTTACTTGGCGTCTGCACTAATATTAAAAGGATTTTTTCTGAAAAAGGATTCTTTCCGAACAACTGGTGGCTGTATAGTCTTGTACCTGCGATTGCGGTAACTTGCCTATGTTCAATGAAAAGATTCGGCAAATTCAGAAACGCCATATCAGGCGTAATAATGACACGAAAGGAAAAATAGTATGTTATACGATTATATTAAAAGCGTAGTGGATATGGACGAAATGCCCGTTGTTATCTGCAATATGGAGCATACCATTATTTACATGAATCCTTCGGCAATTAGAAGATACAAAAAATACGGCGGCGGAAATCTAATCGGACAGTCAATTTTTGACTGTCACAATGAGCAGTCGGTTGAAAAAATCCGCATGGTTACAGAATGGTTTAAGGAGAGCAGTGATAACAACAAGGTTTTTGCCTACAATATTCAAAAAGACGGCGAGGACAGGGATGTTTACATAATCGCTTTGAGGAATGAACTGGGCGAGCTGTTAGGCTACTATGAAAAACATGAGAGCCGTATTCATGACAATAGTGAAAAATTTGCTTTTGGAGTAACAAATTGTGAAAGTCTGAGATGAGCGGGAGATTATTCCAAGATAGTAACGTCAGACTGCAAAGTTGGATTTGTAAAAAATAAATTTCTGAAAATGATATAAGGAGTTTTAAATGTATACATTATTAAAACAAGAGGGCAAGGCAAGACGTGGAGAATTTAAAACAGTACATGGAACTATTCAGACTCCCGTTTTTATGAACGTGGGAACTGCTGCCGCTATTAAAGGTGGAATTTCTTCCGTAGATTTGAAAAATGATTTGAAGTGTCAGGTTGAGCTTTGTAATACCTATCATCTGCACGTTCGCCCCTCTGACGAGGTAATTTATAAAATGGGCGGTCTGCACAAGTTCATGAACTGGGATAAACCGATTCTTACAGACAGCGGCGGATTTCAGGTATTTTCTTTGGCAAAGCTGCGTAGAATTAAAGAGGAGGGAGTTTACTTTAATTCTCACGTTGACGGCAGAAAGATTTTTATGGGGCCTGAGGAAAGTATGCAGATTCAGTCAAATCTTGCGTCAACTATTGCAATGGCTTTTGACGAATGTGTTGAAAATCCTGCTACCCGTGAATATTCAAAGGCTTCCTGCGAGAGAACTACACGTTGGCTGAAAAGATGTATTGCCGAAATGAGCAGGCTTAATTCTCTGGACAGAACTATTAATAAAAATCAAATGCTTTTTGGAATAAATCAGGGCTGTACCTTTGACGATTTGCGTATTGAACATATGAAACAAATCAGAGAACTTGAACTTGACGGTTTTGCAATAGGCGGTCTTGCTGTCGGCGAGCCTACCGAAGTCATGTATCATGTTATCGAACAGGTTGAGCCTTTTATGCCAAAGGATAAGCCGAGATATCTTATGGGAGTCGGTACTCCCAGCAATATTATAGAGGCAGTATACAGAGGAATTGATTTCTTCGACTGCGTAATGCCAAGCAGAAATGCCCGTCATGGAACGTTGTTTACATGGAATGGAATTATGCATATTACCAACAAGAGATACGAAACGGATGACAGACCGATTGATGTTGAGTGCGATTGTCCTGTCTGCCGCAATTTCAGCAGAGCTTATGTTCGACATCTCTTCAAGGCTGGGGAACAGCTTGGACGACGCCTTGCAGTTATGCACTATCTGTATTTTTATAATACTCTGACAGAGAAAATCCGTCAGGCTCTTGATGAGGGAAGATTTACCGAATTCAGAAATCATTACAGCACTCTGCTTGCATCAAAATTAGAGGATTAAGGCAAATCTGCCTACAAAATAAACGGTTGTATAAAGTTAAAATCTGGCTTTATACAGCCGTTTTTATATTTGGAGGAATGACATGGGATTAATTGAAATGATTATTATTGGCATAGGACTTTCTATGGACGCTTTTGCAGTTGCGGTCACAAATGGTTTTTCGACAAATAAGAAAAGGTTATTATATGCGTTATCATGTGGAGTTGTATTCGGCTTTTTTCAGGGAGCCATGCCATGTATCGGTTATGCTTTGGGAATGCAGTTTGCAGATTTGGTAAAAAGCATAGACCACTATATAGCATTAATTTTACTTGGATTTATTGGAATAAAAATGCTTTGTGACTCCAAAGATGATAAAAACGGTATTTTTGGTTTGTCATTTCCCATTTTATTGGTACAAGGGTTTGCCACGTCGGTTGATGCGCTTGCCATAGGCGTAAGCTTTGCAGCTCTTACAGTGGATATTGTTTCTGCTGCCATAGTGATATGTCTTGTAACCTGCATATTTTCTGCGTGGGGATTTCTGCTTGGAACTCATTTCGGAAATAAGCTTGGGTGCAAAGCGCAAGTGATTGGCGGAATAATTCTTATTGTTTTGGGAATAAAGATTTTTGTTCAGCATATGTGGTTTTAGTTATTTTAATATATCAATTAATCAAAATATGCATAAAAACAATAGAATTGTGATGAATGAATTAACAATCACGTTTAATAATATTCATAAGGTAGTCATAAAAAAAGCGTATAATACAAATTAGATTTTTTACACTTGTCTAAAAAATATAAAGGTGTAAAAAAATTAGATTGTTGTAAAAAAAGAGTGATTTAAAATGAAAATGCTGTATATTTTCGACTTGGACGGTACTCTTGTCAATTCTGTGTATGACCTTGCAGATTCAATGAATTGGGTATTGGAACGGCATGGGTTTCCTGTTCATGATGTAGAAAAATATAAATACTTTGTCGGAAACGGAACGTTAAAGCTTGTTGAGAGGGCAATTCCTGAAAGCGAAAAAAATCAAGAAAAGATAAAGCTTTATCATGCTGAGTTTTCGGAGGAGTATAACAAAAGATGCATTGATAAGACCCGTCCATATGTTGGAATAACTGAGGTTCTCAGGCAACTAAAAAATCAAGGTGCTATACTTGCGGTTGCGTCAAATAAGCCTGATAAATTTGCAAAATATATTGTTTCAAGCATATTTGAAGAAGGAACTTTTGATGAAATTGCAGGAAAAAAAGACGGAGTTCCTACAAAACCTAATCCTGAAATAGTGATTGAAATAATGGAAAAATTCAATGCTTACAAAGATAATACGGTTATGATCGGCGATTCGAACGTTGATGTTCAGACCGCTCATAATGCAGGAATAAAATGTATAGGCTGTTCATGGGGATTCAGGGGCATACAGGAGCTTTCTGAGGCAGGTGCAGATTTTATTGCGGACGAGCCATCGGAAATACTGAATAAATACATACTTGAATGTGTGGAATAACCCGAAAAACGGAGGAATAAAAATGAATGATTTTTACAAGAGATTTGTCAAAGAAAGTTTTGATGAAAACGGAGTTCTTAATAAATTTGAATTAACGTTAGAGGATAATTTTAACTTTGGTTATGACGTTATTGACGCTATTGCTGAATTTAATCCGGATAAGCCGGCTATTGTGTGGGCAAACGATAAGGGAGAAGAAAAAACTTTTACTTTTTCAGAACTTTCAAAAAAGAGCAATCAGGTTGCAAACATGATGCTTGACCATGGTGTGAAAAAGGGAACTATGGTAATGTCCGTTCTTAAAAGACATTATGAATATTGGTTCTTGGCATACGGACTAATGAAGATTGGAGCAGTTCTTATTCCTGCTACGAATCAGCTTATGAAAAAGGATTTTAGTTATCGTTTCAAGGCTGCGTCTGTTGAATATATCGTTGCAACAGGTGAGGATGAAGTTCCTGTGCATATTGATGACGCTTTGGAAGATTACGATGGCATGAAAGAGAAGTTCATTACTCACGGACAGGTTGACGGCTGGACAGATTTTCTTTCCGAAATTGACAAGTATCCTGATACTTTGGAGCGTGTTGAAACAAATGTAAACGAATCTATGCTCCTCTATTTCAGCTCAGGAACGACAGGTTATCCGAAAATGGTTCTTCACAGACATTCTCTTGCGGCTGCACATATTATTACGGCAAAACATTGGCATCACCTTGATGAAAATTCTTTGCACCTTACAGTTTCTGAAACTGGCTGGGCAAAATGTGCATGGGGCAAAATGTTTGGTCAGTTTGCCTGCGGCGCAGTAACCTATATTTACGACTTTGACAGATTTGTTCCGCATAATGTATTGAAATTTATTGAAACACACAAGATTACTTCATTCTGCGCACCTCCGACAATGTATAGATTTTTCATTAAGGAAGGACTTGAAAACTACGACCTTTCATCTTTGAAATATTCATGTATTGCAGGCGAGGCTTTAAATCCTGAGGTTTTCAATAAATGGTATGAATACACAGGTCTGAAACTTATGGAGGGTTTCGGACAGTCTGAATCTGCTGTTATTATAGGAAATCTTTATGGCATGGAGCCTAAGCCGGGTTCAATGGGTAAGCCTACTCCGCTTTATAATGTTTGTCTTGTGGATAAAAACGATAAGCCGGTAAAAACAGGAGAAACCGGTGAAATTGTAATTGTTGCCGAAAAAGGAAAGCATCCTGCTTTATTGAAGGAATATTACAGAAATCCTGAGGCAAACGAAAAAGCTTGGAGAAATGGTGTTTATCATACAGGAGATACAGCTTACTGTGATGAAGACGGTTATTACTGGTATGTAGGCAGAACCGATGACCTTATCAAAGCGTCTGGCTACCGTATCGGACCTTTTGAGATTGAGAGTATTCTTATGGAACACCCATCTGTTCTTGAATGTGCAATTACGGCTGCTGATGATCCAATAAGAGGCAAGGTTGTAAAAGCAACTATCGTCCTTGCAAAGGGATATACTGCGTCTGACGAACTTGCAAAGGAACTGCAAACTTATGTTAAGAAGTCAACTGCTCCTTATAAGTATCCTAGAATAGTTGAGTTTGTGGAGGAACTGCCTAAGACTATCAGCGGAAAAATCCGTCGTGTTGAAATTCGTGAGAACGACAGCCAAAAGAATAGTTAAAATAAGTTATGATAAGCGGGTGACAAAAGTTGCCCGTTTAATTATAAGAAAGCGGTGAAACAATGCTTTTATATGAATTTCCGCCAAAACTTAACCGTGCTGAAAAGCAGGCGAAAGCTTTGAACGATTTGCAGTATCACAGTAAAATGAAGAAAAATATGCTCAAAAATTTTGTTATGGGTGCGGTGATTATTGCACTTTCTTTTTTGACGAATGTAATGCTCATAAAAGCTGTTCTGATAATTATTGGTGCGGCAAATATTATTGTGGGAATATTGATTTACAGTCTATCCTCTTATTCCTATGATACAAAGCTTTATTCTAAAATCTATGACGACAGAACAGAGCATTGTCAGCGTATGGGATATTCAAGAAATTATCTTCACATGGAAATCTATTATGACGAAGTTGAACGTTCGGAGCAAAATCCGCAGGGCAAGCTTGTTTTTTATATGAAAAATATCAGCAAGTCAAAGTTTTGGATTGAAGGCAAAAACGGTGAAAAAAAAGATTATCAATTAAGAGATAATTGTATAACTCTTGATTTTGCTGATATTAAAGCAAAGCTTACATTAGTTAATGACTTATATGAGAAAATTAATTATCCAAAGAAAAATTACAACAAGTTTGAAGATGACGATGATTATTATTCCGAAGAGGATTTGAAATGGGACAGACTGGGTAAACATGGTCTGTAAATGTAAAATTTCTGTTAAACTCTTGAAATCGGATTGATAGTGTGATAAAATTAAATAAACATTATGACCAAGAGAGTAGGCTGACGGTCGGATTTGCAGAGAGAGGCGGAGCGTATAGCGTTTTCTGAAACTGCCTTATTTCCATGTTGGTTGAAGTTCACTTGCGAGTGGTTTTGCCGAAGATTATTGTTTGTAAGCAAAAACGTAGGTCTGCGTTAATGACGAGGGAGTGTTGGCTCTTATAACTAAATTAGGTGGTTTTAGCAAGATTACAATAGTCTTGTCCTGATTAGTCGGGGCAGGGCTTTTATTTTTATTTAGGAGGAACTGCAATGAAGGAACAGTTAAAAAGTATTGACGAACGAGCAAAAGCCGAACTTCTGCAAATCAATGATACTAAATTGCTGGAAGAATTTCGTGTAAAGTATCTGGGCAAAAAGGGTGAAATTACTTCCATTTTAAAGCAGATGGGTAAGCTTTCTGCTGAGGAGAGACCTGTTATCGGTCAGCTTGCCAATAAGGTAAGAGCTGGTATTGAGGAGGCTCTTAATGAAAGAAAAGAACAGCTTAAAAACGCTATGGAGGAAATTCAGCTGAAAGAGGAAACTATTGACGTTACTCTGCCGGGTAAAGCTCCTAAAATCGGACGTTCTCATCCGCTTGAAGCTGTTCTTGAAGAGGTCGAGGAAGTATTTCTCGGTATGGGATTTGATATAGTTGAAGGACCTGAGGTTGAAACCGACCACTATTGCTTTGAGGCACTGAATATGCCAAAGCATCACCCTGCAAGAGATACGCAGGATACTTTCTATATTAATGAAAATGTGGTTCTCAGAACTCAGACTTCTTCCGTTCAGATAAGAACTATGGAGCAGAGAAAGCCTCCAATCAGAATTATCTCTCCGGGAAGAGTTTATCGTTCCGACGCTGTTGATGCAACACATTCACCTTTGTTCCACCAGATTGAGGGACTTGTTATTGACAAGGGAGTTACAATGAGCGATTTGAAGGGAACTCTTGAACTTCTTATGAAACGTCTTTACGGCGAAGAGGCTAAAATCAGACTTCGTCCGCACCATTTCCCATATACTGAGCCGTCTGCTGAGGTTGACCTTATGTGCTTTAACTGTCACGGAAAGGGCTGTTCAATGTGTAAGCAGGAAGGCTGGGTAGAGCTTCTCGGTGCTGGAATGGTTCACCCGAAGGTGCTTGAAGGCTGCGGAATTGACCCTGAGGTTTACAGCGGATTTGCGTTTGGTATCGGTCTTGAAAGAATTACTATGGGCAGATACAGCATTAATGATATGCGTTTGCTTTATGAGAACGATATGAGATTTTTGGAGCAGTTCTGATAATATAGGAGGGTAATTATTTATGGATTTGTCAATGAAATGGCTGAACGATTATGTTGATTGTAAAATGCCAATTAAAGAGTTTGTTTCTGCCATGACTCTCTCAGGCTCAAAGGTTGAGTGCTTTGAGGAGGAAGGCTCTGATATATCAAAGGTTGTTGTTGGTAAGGTTCTTGAAGTTGTTCCGCACCCTGATTCCGACCACCTTGTAATTTGTCAGGTTGAAGTGGGTGCTGAAAGTCCTGTTCAGATTGTTACAGGTGCGTCAAACGTTAATGCCGGTGATTTTGTTCCTGCGGCACTTCATGGTTCCACACTTCCAAATGGAATTAAGATTAAAAAGGGCAAGCTGAGAGGCGTTGAGTCTAATGGTATGCTTTGTTCTTTGGGTGAATTGGGACTTACTGTTCATGATTTTTCTTATGCAATCGAAGACGGAATTTTTATTCTCGGTGATGATTGCGATAGAACTCCCGGTGCTGATATTCATGAGGCTATCGGTCTTAATGATACAACAGTTGAGTTTGAGATTACTTCAAACCGTCCTGACTGTCTTTCCGTAATCGGTCTTGCAAGAGAGGCAAGTGCGACATTCAAAACTCCTTTGAATGTTAAAAAGCCTGAATTCAAGGGAATTGACGGGAATATTAATGATATTGTAAAGGTTAAAATTCATAATACAGAACTTTGTCCAAGATATATGGCGGCTGTTGTAAAGAATGTTAAAATCGGAACTTCTCCTCGCTGGATGAGAGAAAGACTTCGTGCCTGCGGAGTTCGTCCAATTAACAACTTTGTTGATATTACAAACTATGTAATGCTTGAATACGGTCATCCAATGCACGCTTTTGATTTGAGATATGTTGAAGGTGCGTCAATCAATATCAGAAATGCTAAACAAGGCGAGAAGATTACTACTCTTGACGGTATCGAAAGAGAGCTTTCTTCTGAAATGCTTGTTATTGCAGATGAGAAAAAGCCAGTTGCCGTTGCAGGCGTAATGGGCGGAGAATACAGCGGAATTATGGACGATACCACAACAGTAGTATTTGAGTCTGCCTGCTTTGACGGTGCAAGTGTAAGAACTACCGCTAAAAAGCTTGGTATGAGAACAGATGCTTCCGCAAGATACGAAAAGGGACTTGACCCATTCAACTGCCACGAGGCTTTGATGAGAGCTTGTCAGCTTGTTGAGGAGCTTGGTGCAGGCGAAGTTGTCAAAACGTATATTGACGAGGATTTTGCAGACCATACTCCTAAAACTGTTGATTTTGATTCTGCATGGATTAATAAATTTTTGGGTACAGATATTTCTGAAAGTCAGATGATTGAAACTCTTAAAAGCCTTGGTTTTGAGATTAAGGACGGAAAGGTTGTTTCACCTCATTTCAGAATTGACATTGAATGCAAGGCTGACGTTGCAGAAGAAGTTGCAAGAATTTACGATTACAACAACATTCCTGACACATTAATCAGAGGCGTTGCCGAAGCAAAGAGAACTCCTAAGCAGAAGTTTGAAAAGCTGATGAAAAGTGCAATGTTCGCTATGGGAGTAAATGAGATTTCAACTTTCTCATTTGTTTCGCCGAAAAGCTTTGATAAGATCAATCTTCCTGCCGAATCTAAGCTGAGAAAGCCTGTTGTTATCACCAACCCATTGGGTGAGGATACAAGCGTAATGAGAACTTCAATTCTTCCTTCTGTATGTGAGGTTCTTGCAAGAAATTACAATTACAGAAATCCTGAGTGTTATATTTTCGAGCTTGGCAACGAGTATATTCCTGTTGAGGGAGAAGTTCTTCCTAATGAACCTGCAAGACTTTGCGTAGGCGTTTATGATACGGTTGAAAAGTTTGATTTTTATAATCTCAAAGGAATTATTGAAGGTGTTCTTAATAAGGTTGGAGCAAAGGATTATGAAATCGAAAGAGCGTCAGCCGATTGCACATTCGATGAAGTTTCTTCATTCCACCCGGGAAGAACTGCCGTTGTAAAGATTGACGGAGAGGAAGTTGGTATTTTCGGAGAACTTCATCCAAGAGTGCTGAAAAACTATGGTATTGAAGCCAGAGCTTACGCCGGAAAGATTAATATTCCTGAACTTATGGAAAAAACTTCTGATGTGAAGACTTATAAGCCATTGCCGAAATTCCCTGCAACTACAAGAGATTTGTCATTGGTATGCGATGATGAAATTCCTGTTGCACAGCTTGAAAAGGTAATTAAAAAGGCTGTCGGTTCCATCCTTGAAAAGGTAACATTGTTCGACGTTTACAAGGGCGAGCAGATTGAAAAAGGAAAGAAGTCGGTTTCATACTCTATTTCAATGCGTTCTCACGACGGAACGCTTACCGATGAGCAGGCTGATAAGGCAATGAAGAAAACTCTTGAAGCTTTAAAAGAAATTGGCGCAGAACTAAGAATGTAAATTCTTCATCAAAATATTTGTGCATAATGTATAATTTTCGTTAATGCCCTTGTTATTTTCGAATAAATGGTGTATAATAGTAATAGATTTTTATGTGGCTTATCCGAATTAAATTTGTGGTAAGTCACATAGCAATAATTTTTTGCCAAAGGGGTTGAGTTTATGCATGAACAAACAATGGAATTTTCTGTTCAGAACGATAAGGAGAAAGAGCTAAAAAAAACGCTTAACATTATTTATGACGCTCTGAAAGAAAAGGGATACAATCCAATTAATCAGATTGTAGGTTATATTCTCTCTGAGGACCCGACCTACATAACAACTTATAATAATGCAAGAAGCTTAATCCGTCATATTGACAGGGACGAGCTTTTGCAGGCACTTGTCAAGTCTTATCTCAAAGATTAACAAAGCAAATTATCAAGGCGGAATAAATTTCCGCCTTTTTATTTTTGTAAAAGACCTTTTATTGAGAATAATAATAAAGTCAACACCGCACAATAATCTGCGATATTGCTTTAAAAAGAAGGAGGTCTTTGTATGAAAAAAAGTATGTTAGTAGTGGCAGCGGCAATTTGTCTGACCTCGTGTGCAGGCAGAGCAGTTGTCAAAGATAATAATAGCAAGAACAATTCGGCAGGTACGGCGCCTGTGGAACCGGTTGTTGTAAAGAAAAAAGCCGAAACAGCCAAAATTGATTTATCACAGCTTTCAAGGGAATCTGTGGGATACGGACAAGGAGTTCAGGTTGATGATAAAAACCGAACTATCGGAGCAGTAGATTTCAATGAAAAATACGGCGACTTGAAAGCAAAAGCAATTAATGATGATGAAAAAATATATCTGACATTCGACCAAGGGTACGAAAACGGATATACTTCGAAAATTCTTGATGTTCTGAAAGAAAAGAATGTCAAGGCAACATTCTATCTTTTGCAGGATTATGCAGAGAAAAATCCCGATTTGGTAAAGCGAATGATCGACGAGGGGCATACGATTGGAAACCACTCAGTTCATCATTATTCAATGCCTACCTTAAATCAGGCAGAGTGTGAAAAGGAAATAATGGATTTCCATAAGTATATGGAGGATAACTACGGCTATGAAATGACTTCATTCAGACCGCCTAAGGGTGAGTTTTCAGAATTTTCTTTGGGTGTAACGGCTAATTGCGGATATGAAACAGAGCTTTGGAGTTTTGCCTATGCTGATTGGGATGTAAATAATCAGCCTGACGAGACTCAATCTCTTGAAAAGCTTGTAAATGCCGTACACCCTGGTGCAATCTACCTTCTTCACTCGGTTTCTCAAACAAATACTAACATTCTGGGTGATTTTATTGACGAGGTAAGAAACAAAGGCTATGAATTTGGATAAATAAATCTTTCGGAGAATTCTTCAATGAGTTCTCCGTTTTTTTATATACTCAGTCTGAATTAAGTAAAAATGTACATTTTACGAGGTTTTTATGTTATTAAATTGTAATAAATAAAGTATTGACAAAACTTAATTATGGTGATATATTAAAGATATAAAAGAAAAAGTTTTTATGGACATTATAGAGGAGGATTTCAAATGGTAAAAAGTAAAATTTTGACCCCTGTTCTTGCAGGTGTATTGGGTGTAGCAGTACTTGGCTCAGGCGTTGGCTATTATTTTACAAAAGATGACGTAAATGACGCTAAAAACGGCTCAAAGCTTTCTCAGGTTGCTGACAATCTCAGTACTACTCTTGATACTGCTGAAAAGGCTATCAGCGGTGAACTTGATTTTGCTTATTCCGCAAATGCTACAGTTTCATTTGGTGAGGGCTTTACTTCACTTTCGGGAATGCAGTTACAGTCTATTGAGGTCAATACAAATACAAAGCAGAAGGGCGGAAATACAGGTGCTGATTTCTCGCTGAAATATGGCGGAAATAATTTGGTTTCTATGAATACTGTTATTGACAGAGAAAATAAGAATATGTATATTAGGATTCCTGAACTTTCAGATGCTTATATGAAAGCAAATGGTGACAGCGTTAAGGAATTAATAAATACTGAGCTTTCTAATTCAGGCGCAGATGTTGCTGTTGACCAAATTTTTGGTGATTCTGCTGTTCTTACTTACGATTCAGAGGCTTTGGAGCAGGATTTGCAGTCTTATTGTGATTTATTCAAGGAAAAGTGCCCTGATCCTGTTGAGGGGGACAGTATTTCCGGCGAAATCGAAGGCTATAAGTATGAGTATACCACAAAGGTTTATACAATTACAGGTGAGGACGCTAAGAATATTATCAAGTCTATGCTTGAAAAGGCTAAGACAGACGAGACTTTGAAAAATGCAGTTATTCAGGAAAATGCTGAGATTACTGCTGAAACATACGATGAGATGATTTTAGAGTATCTTAGTGAGATTGATACTGCTTTTGATGAAAGTGATTTAACAGATTCTGTTACTTTTGATGCTTATTATGACGAAGACACATTAGTTGGTTTTAATTTGAATAAGGAAGATGTTTCTGCAAAACTTATCTCATACAGTACTTCTGAGGCTGACGCAGTTGATTTTTCGTTTGTTTCCGGCACAGATTGTAATATGACATTAAAGGGTTCTTCTAAAACTGAGGACGATACTGTAAATGGTTCTTATGCATTTGATATGTCTGCTACCGATTCCACAATTAACGCAACATGCAAGCTTGAAAATGTCAAGACAGTGGGCGATGCAGTTAGCGGCAAAATCAGAACAGATATAAGCGTTTCAAGTACAGATGCTTTCACATGCTGGTGTGAGTTTAATTCCAATTCAACAGAGGAAAAGTCTGATTTCACTTATGAAATAGGCATGGATGGTCAGTCATTTATTACTGTAAGCTTTACAGGCAATAAGACAGAGGCTTCCGATATTACCGTTCCAAGCGGTGTCAATATTTACGATGTAACTGATGAAAATGCTTTGAACACATATCTTACTGGCTGTAATACCGATGCTTTCATGGAAAATATCAAAACAGCTCTCGGTGATGAGCTTTATACTATGATTTTCGAGTCAAGCACAGGTAATTATGATGATGACTACTACTACGATGATTACTATGATTACTATGACTACGATTATGATTTAGATTCTCAGGAATGGTCATTGGGTAATGATAATGAGGCAGTATAATTAATCTTTTTGATAAGAGTCCGCTCTCTTGTGAGGGCGGATTTTTCTTTAACTTGTACTATGTAAAAAATCTCTTTCATAGAATGTAATAAAACATTCTGACAGGAGGTTTATTTTGAAAAAACAAAGCTTTCTAAAAGGCTCGGCAATTTTGCTGGGAATGGTAGTGATTACAAAAATACTTGGATTGATGTATAAAATTCCGCTTACACACATTCTCGGCGGAACAGGAATGGGTTATTTTTCAAGCGCATTTTCCGTGTTTACTCCAGTAATGGCGATTGTGGTGTCGGGAATACCTTCAACTATGGCAAGACTGACGGCAGAAAATTATGCGTTGGGAAGATATCGGAATTTGCGTAAACTGCGCAAGACAGCCTTGCTTGTATTCGGCTGTATGGGATTGATTGCAACTGTTGTTATGGTTTTGATTTCAAGTCATCTTGCAAAAGCTGTAATAAATGAAAATGGAGCAAAGTATGCATTGATATGCGTTGCTCCATCTGTTTTATTTTGTGCAATAATGTCGGTAGAAAGAGGTTATTTTGAAGGCTTGCAGAATATGCTCCCTACGGCGATTTCAGAAATTGTTGAAACAGTATTCAAACTTGTGCTGGGACTGGGATTTGCGTTTTTTATTTCTGATTATGCACAAAAACAGTTTAATTTGACGGGAAGATGTTTTGGTGTAATCTGTTCGGACAGCGCTGAGGTGAGCAGAGCAGCCCTGCCTTACATAGCAGGCGGAGCAATTCTGGGTTCATCGCTTGCATCAGGAATAGCTTGCATTTATATTTTTATCAGCGGGAAAATTAACGGTGATGGAATAACAAAGGAAAGGCTTGCACAAGATGAATTTGTGGATAGAACTTCGCATACGATAAAACTTTTATATCGTTTTTCATTGCCCTTGGCCTTGATTTCGGTTATCACAACGCTTACAAATATGATTGATATGCTTACTATTAATCCATGTCTCAGTCAGGCGATTAGCAGCAATCCTGAGCCGTTTAAGCAGTACATTAACGATAATGTGACGGTGGAAATGCTGCCTAACTTTATTTATGGCTCTTATACAGGTCTTGCTGTAACAATTTTTGGACTTGTTCCTACTCTGACGGCTATGTTCGGAAAAAGTATTCTTCCATCGCTGACCGAGGCTTGGGCAATGAATAATAAGTGTGAAGTGTCCAAAAATCTGAATAGAATGATGATTATTTCAAGTTTTATCGCTATTCCTTCGGGTATAGGAATTTCCGCACTCGCATATGAAATACTGGAATTTCTTTTCAGCGGAAGAACTGATGAGATTGTCGTTTCAACACAGCCTTTGCAGATTTTAGGTGTGGGGGTAATATTTATGAGTATTTCCTTGCCATGTTTTTCAATTCTGCAAACTTTGGGTAAACCTCGAAAAGTCGCAGGAATCATGGTTTTCAGCGGAGTGATCAAGCTTGTTCTGAACATTGTGCTTATACGGATACCTGAAATTGGAATTAACGGTGCGGCGATTGCTACAACAGCTGCAAACTTTTTTATATGCGTATCGTCTGTCAGGTCTATTTACAAGCTTATGGATACCAAATGCTGTGTCAAAGAAGTGTATGTCAAACCTGCATATGCCGGAATTCTGTGTGGAGCAACGGCACTTCTTGCAAACGAATTTCTGAAAGAACAAACTTTTTTTAATATTCCAAGCAGATTATCGCTGCTGATTTGCATAGCATTTGGTAGCATTATATACTTTTTTTCACTATGTTTATTGTGCGAAATGCCGAAAAATGTTTTTAACCTTGCGATTTCAAAAAAAAATGCGAAAAACCCTTGAAATTTTCGAAGATTTAAGGTATTATAATAAAGCACCCTTTTTTAAGAAAGGTCGAAAGATTATGGAAAATAAAATTAAGCATCTGCTCGAAAAGGAGCATTACAATATTTCCGACCTTGCGGAAATTGTTACAATTCTAAGAAGCGAAAACGGCTGCCCTTGGGATAAGGTTCAGACTCACAAATCAATAAAGAAGGATTTCCTTGAAGAGGTTTATGAGGTTATGGAGGCTATCGACTGCGACAGCCCTGAAATGATGCGTGAGGAGCTTGGCGACGTGCTGTTGCAGGTTGCGTTCCATACGGTTATTGAAACAGAGCAGAATAATTTCGGTCTTGACGAGGTTACTGACGATATTTGTAAGAAACTAATTGTCAGACATCCTCATGTTTTCGGCAACGTTGATGCAGATAATGTTGAGCAGGTGTTGAAAAACTGGGATTGTATCAAGAAAGAAACAAAGGGGCAGGAAAGTTATACTGATACGCTGAAAAGTGTTCCTAAGAATTTTCCGTCGCTTATGAGAGCGCAAAAGCTTGGCAAGCGTTCTTATCGTGCAAGGGAAGATTATGAGAGTAATCAGGACGGACAGCTTAAAGCGTGGGAACAGATTTCAAGTGAATGTTCTAATCTTCATGAAATGATTGAATGCGGTTCAGATGAGGAACAAAAACAAGCTTTCGGCGATTTGCTGTTTGTCTGCTGTAATATGGCGAGGACTATGGGCATTGACGCTGAGGAGGCGTTAAGCGAGGCTAACGAGCGTTATATTGGAAGATTTGAACGGGCTGAGGAATTGGCTAGGCAGAAAGGGCAGGAAATGTCTGCTCTTGGCATAGATGAGCTTGACGTTTTGTGGCGTGAGGCTGATAAGTAAATTAATGAATGATTTTGTTGTTCGTTAAAAATAATTGGAGGTATAAAAATGAAAAAGACAGAATTGGTAAGCTTGATTGCTGAAAAGGGCGGTTATTCTAAGAAGGACGCTGAGAAGGCTCTTTCCACAGTTATTGATTCAATTACAGAGGCTCTCTCTAAGGGTGAGAAGGTTTCTTTGGTTGGTTTTGGTACATTTGAGGTTCGTGACAGAGCAGCTAAGGAAGCAATTAATCCTCTTACTAAGGAGCCTGTACACGTTCCTGCAAAGAAGGTTCCTGCATTCAAGGCAGGTCAGGGACTTAAAGACGCTGTTGACAAGAAGTAATTACGCAATAACTGAACCTAGCCCATAAGGTTAGGTTCTTTTTGCAATTTAAAAGGAGATAAAAATGCGACTTGATAAATATTTAAAGGTAACAAGACTTATTAAAAGACGCACAGTTGCAAACGAAGCTTGCGATGCAGGAAAAATTTCAGTAAACGGAAAGATTGCAAGAGCATCATATGATGTAAAAATTGATGACGTTATTGAGATTAATATGGGACAAAAACCATTAAAGGTAAAGGTTCTTAGCGTTAGCGAGTATGCGACAAAGGAAAATGCGGCTGAAAATTATATGGTTATCGAATAAACATTACAGGCGGACATAGTTCGCCTTTTTTCTTATGTATTATGATGAAATTGTCAGATGTGAAAATAATCATCGTAACGAAAAAAATGTTATTCGGGGACTTTATTTTTTATATAAAATGTGTTATAATATTATATATGTATTTTAATATTTCTATATGTGATATTTAATATAGAAATCAGATTAGAGGTATTGTATTATGAATTACAAATTTTCGGGAAAAGTTTCTCATCTTCAAGCGTCGGCTATAAGAGAAATTCTTAAATTTACCGTTGACCCTGAGGTTATTTCCTTTGCGGCAGGCAACCCAGCTCCTGAGGCTTTTCCTATTGAAAAACTGAATAAAATTTCTGCTGAAATTTTCAGTGATAATCCAATCGGTGCTTTGCAGTACAGCCTTACGGAAGGTTATACTCCACTAAGAGATTTACTTAAAAAAGAGCTTGAAAAGAAAGGGGAGTTTGATCCTGAAAGGGACGACCTTATTATTACAAGCGGTGCTCAGCAGGCTAACGAGCTTGCCTGCAAGGTTTTGTGTGATCCGAGTGATATTCTCTGCTGTGAAGCACCAAGCTTTATAGGTTCGCTTAATGCGTTCAAATCATATAATGTTGAGCTGAAAGGTATTACACTTGAAGATGATGGTGTTAATATCGAAGAACTTGAAAAAGTTTTTTCAACCGGCAAGGTTAAGGTGTTTTATGTAATTCCGAACTTTCAGAATCCTACCGGAAGAACTACTTCTCTTGAAAAAAGAAAGAGTATGTATGAGCTTGCTAAGAAGTATAATGTTATGATTTTGGAAGATAATCCTTACGGTGATTTGAGATTTGCAGGTGATTCTGTTGCGTCAATCAAGAGCATGGATAAGGACGGTCTTGTTATGTATTCAAGAACGTTTTCTAAAATTCTTGCTCCGGGAATTCGTGTGGGATATATTTCTGCCCCAAAAGAGATTATCAATAAAATGGTTGTGTGCAAGCA
>JBJERA010000295.1:0-19561 GCA_051882035.1 Hominimerdicola sp. | reverse complement strand
ATTTTACTCCGAGGGATTTTAAGTCCCTTGTGTCTGCCTATTCCACCACAGCGGCTTATTTTTTATAACTTATATATTATACCATAAAAAAAATTCAAAGTCAATATAAATTTTAAAATTTTACGCTTATAAAAACATTTTGAATTTGTTATTGTCGTTATTCTCTAACTTTTGTGTGATTTTTTTGTGAAAGATGTTGATTTTTTTTCAAAGTTGTGTTATGATTATAAAAGTGAAACTGTATAAGACCGCAAACGTTTTTAGGGGTTATACGTATAAATTGTGAGAGGAATGATTTCTGTAATGAAAATGAAAGAATGTCCATATTGCCATAAGCAAATTTCCGATGAAGCGATACTTTGTAAATATTGTCATAACTTGTTGGTTGATGAATTTGACGATGTGTCCATTTCTGATAGTGAAAGCGACGATGATCGTACAAGAGTTTTCTCCAAGCAGGAAATGGCTGATTATGAGGAAAAAACTCGTGCGTTTACTGTTCCGAAAGATACCGTTGCACCTGTAATTCACAATGACGTTATCGACGATGGTGAGGATTTTGATGATTATGAGGACGATACATATACAACTCCTGTGAATAAGTCTAATCAAAATAATTATGACGAGCGTTATGATGACTACGAGGACGAATTTGAAGATGAATACGACGATGTTGAGGTTCAGCAGGATGCTGACGCTAAAAAGCGTGTATTCCTTATTACTGCGGGAATCACAGTTGTTATATTGGTTGTAATTATTTTTGCTATTGTAGTAGGATACAAGCTTTTTGGTTTTGACAAAAAAGATAATTCTTCAAGTCAGACAACAACTTCCTCCAAAGTGATAGCAGAGAATTCTGAACAATCGGCAGCTGAAACTACTGCTACGCAGGCAACGACTGTTTCAGGTAATGAAACAACTACCGCTGCGACAACTAAGGATGATGAAGATTCTTCTTCCACATCAGAAACAACCACTACTACAACTGTAACAACTACTGCTCCTGAAACAACTTCAACGACTACTACAACATCTGAATCACAAACAACTACTACTGCACAGACTACTGCTTCTGGCGACAATTACAGTGATGTTGTTGCGGCAATCAGCAGCCAGCTTGCAAGCCACGGTTCAGTTGATTCTTATCAGTACAGAACAGAAGATGCAGGTTATATTTATTACTACTTCTTTATGTCTGACGGAACAAGTTACAGCGTAGCTTACAGCAAGGCTGACGGTTCAATGATTATTAAGTAAAAAATGGTAACAGTATTACAGAGTCTATAAAATTTTATAAGATAGTCGGGCGGATAATATCCGCCCATATTTTTTTGCTACAAAACAAATATGTGGCATTAAGGCAATACCGCACAACTACCGCCTAACGGCTTTGCGCACGTCTAACTTGTCAATTTTCCGCCATCTTGCACAGAAACTCCTTGAAATACACAAGTATTCCTGCGTCGTTTCTATACAATCTGACGAAAAATTTTCTGCGTTATCCGCACACAATAGTTGTGCGGTATTGCCTTAAATAAATGTTTGCACTATTTTGCTGTTGATTTATAACGTTCACACAAATTCCTTTAATCCCATATAATGTGACAGTACGTCTTACAAATAAATTAAAGGAGTGAAACGCATTGGATTTATATAACACAAAAGAACTAGGCAAAATTCTAAATTCCGATGAGGATTCGGGCGAGTGTCCTATGCCTATGTCGGAATTCCCAAAGGAAACCCCTCTTGCTATGGCTTATGTTCCGTTTCAGGTTTGGGAAGAACCTTATGACAATGATACGGCGTTAAGCAGAGGTACAATTTTCCCGTCCCTTGACAAGCCGTTTATAGGAGAGGAGGCTGTAAAACGTGCCAATTCTAAATGAGAAACAAAGGTTAATGCGAAGGATTCAGCAGTATTCCTTTGCGCTGGTTGAGGCAAATTTATACCTTGACAGCCACCCTACTTGCAGAATGGGATTAAAATATCACGCTGAACGCAAGGCTGATTATGACAAGGCTGTTGCTGAATATGAACAAAAATATGGTCCTATTACTGCAAGAAATTCAGGTTCTATGAAAAAGTGGGATTGGGTTACGACCCCGTTCCCATGGGAAAGAGGTGAAAGTTAATGTGGCAGTATGAGAAAAAATTACAATATCCTGTAAGCATTAAAAATCCTAATTCTGCTTTGGCAAAAATTGTAATAACTCAACTGGGTGGACCAGATGGAGAACTGGGGGCATCTTTGCGATATTTGAATCAAAGATACACAGCTCCATGCAGAGAGGTTCAGGCGATTTTAAATGATATAGGTACCGAAGAACTTGGTCATATGGAGATGATTGGCACAATAGTATATCAGCTTACCAGAAATCTCTCCATGAAGGAAATAAAGGAAAGCGGATTTGACACCTATTTTGTAGACCATACAACCGGAATATATCCAATCGCTGCATCAGGAGTACCCTTTACAGCGGAAACATTCCAGTCGACAGGTGATGCCATTGCCGATTTGAACGAAAATTTAGCTGCTGAGCAAAAGGCTCGTGTGACTTACGACAATATTCTCAGACTTGCAGATGATCCCGATGTAAGAGATCCTATCAAATTTCTCCGAGAGCGTGAAATAGTACATTATCAACGCTTTGGCGAAGGTTTGCGAATGATTCAGGATATGTTGGATGCTAAAAACTTTTATGCATTTAATCCTAGTTTTGATAAATAATCTTTGTAATAATACAAAACTGCCCCAACCGTGCTTTTACACAGTAGGGGCAGTCCTATTTATCTTTTTTAGTATATATCAAGAAAATTTTATAAAAGAAAAAAGTCACCGTTTTTCGGTGACTTTTTGTGATATGGTCGAGGCGACAGGACTTGAACCTGCGGCATCTTGGTCCCAAACCAAGCACTCTACCAAACTGAGTTACGCCTCGTAGTTGACATTGCACACTTGAGAATTCTTTGCGCCAGTGTGCTTCTGTTTTGGAAGTTTTCTTCCGAACAATGCCTGTGTCATCAGACAACGTAGTATATTATACACTACAAATCTAATTTTGTCAATGCTTTTTGTGATAATTTGTATATTTGAACAAAAATAGATTTTATTATTCTCATTGTTAGTGCAATATTTACAATATGCAAAAAAGTCAGACGAAATTTCGCCTGACTTTTTTGCATTTATGGTCTATTCAATCCACGCAAAATTATTATCCGTATTCACAAAATCCATGTTGTATAGAAAAATAACCTTATCAATGCCGTTCGCTCTTATATATTCCGACACCGTAAGCTCCTCCATGTGATAATATCTCATATCCATAACGGTAATGTGCTTGTATTTGTCGGCAAAGAACGTCATTGCACAGTTTGCATAGCTGTCTTTCAGAATAAGAACTTTTTCGTCTGATTCTCCTTGTGACTCAATATTCAAAAGGTCAAAGTTGCCGCCTAAAAAGGTCTTGTACTTGTCTTTCTCAGTTTTGAATTGGTCAACAAAAATCGAATCGACAGTTCCGTCAAGCTCCGAAAGTTTTGAATTATCCCCTGAATCGCCTGTATAAGCCACGCTGATACTGTTATTGGGGTTTGTATATAGGTTTATGCTGTCAGGTTCTGTGAACGAGCTGGGCGCCTTAGAATAAAGAGTACCATAAAAGCCTTCAAGAGTTTCAATTTCATACTCAACCTGCGGAACGCTTTCTCCCATAGTCTTCATAAGCCCTTCAAAGCCGATTTTCGCCCCTTCACTTGTCCAGTGGTGGTCGGTTCTGCAAAAGACTTGAACCCCATTGTGAGCGGCATTTTTCAGTTCCTCATAAGGGCAGTAAAAATTGATTTTATCCCAAAGATTATCTCTTACAAAATCAATGGAATCAAGCTGATTGTCACTTTGATTAACAGACGGCATTTTTTCGCTCATAACCGATACTGCATTGGGCACAAGCATAAATGTCATGTCAACGTCCTCGCCAACAGCCTCCGCAAGAGCATTAATGCAGTCAACATTTTTCTTAATAAGCTCCGTATTTTCCTGATAATCTTGAAGAATATAGCCGTCCTCAGCAAAATAAACTCCGTTCTGATAATTTTTCAAAAGAAGTCTGTCAGCGTCAACTTTTAGAGAAACAAGCTGGTCTTTCAAAAAAATCTGGTCGGACATATAGTTTTCCAAATCAGAGGTGTAATCTCCTGATTGCAGTTTTTTCCACGAAAATTCAGGGAACTGCGTCAGCGTTCGGTTTTCCGTATCAGAAAATTCTCTATCTTCTGATACTATTCCTGCTATTGTCAATCCATAAATAAATACCAGAAAGCAGGCGGTAGTTATAACATAGCTGATTTTTTTATTCATAACCACGCCTCCTAAAATCTGAAATACAAGAATGGATTAAAAGAATTTCCTGCTAAATATGCCACTGCTACTGCCATAATTGTCACAATCATAATCGGCTGTAATACACAGCTGTAAACCTGCGGAACTTTCTTTTCAACTGCTTGTCCGATTTTCTTAACCGCAGGAGTGCAGGTGATAACAAGAATCAAAAGAGTTATCGCATAACTGCTCAGCCAAAATACCGTCTGATTATTAATCAAAGGCAATCCGTTTAATCCGAACATATTCTTGAAATTAGCAATAAGCTTTGAAGTATCCTCGTAAGCGAATATTCCCCAACCGATTACTATAAGCAGGAGCGCATACAAATGCTGTACAAACGCAGGAGTTTTCTCAATAGCCTTGCCAAGAAACAGCTTTTCACAAAGAAGAATTACTCCGAAATAAACGCCCCATATCATAAAGTTCCAGTTTGCACCATGCCAGAAGCCTGTAAGAAACCACACAATCATAATGTTAAGGCATTGTCTTGCCTTACCCTTGCGGTTTCCGCCAAGCGGAATATATACATAGTCCCTGAACCAGCTAGACAGTGAAATGTGCCATCTTCTCCAAAAATCAGTTATGGACTTTGAAATGTAAGGGTAATTGAAGTTTTCAAGAAAATCAAATCCGAACATTTTTCCAAGACCTATTGCCATATCGGAATAACCTGAAAAGTCAAAATAAATCTGAAATGTATAAGCGATTATCCCAAGCCATGATGCAGCCACGCTCATTTCGCTCTGAGGGGTGTTTGAAATAGTGTCAAAAAGCTCACCGATATTATTGGCAAGAATGACCTTTTTACCCATTCCTATTGCGAAACGCTTTATGCCGTGGGAAAAATGTTCAAGGGATTCGTTTCGATTTTCAAGCTGCTGTGCAATGTCGATATATCTGACGATAGGACCTGCAATAAGCTGAGGAAAAAGCGCCACATAGGTTGCAAGATTCAGAAAATTCTTCTGCGGAGCAACATTTCCTCGGTATACATCTATAACATAGGACAGCGTCTGAAAGCTGTAAAATGAAATACCGATTGGCAAAGCTATTTCAAGCAGCTTAAACTGCGTATTAAAAATATCATTTGCCGCACCGATAAAAAAGTCTGTGTACTTAAAAAACAGCAAAAGTCCTATATTCCACACGACTGCCGATATCATGGCAGTTTTCGGCACCCATTTCGGACGATTTTCTTTTGATTTGTCGGCAAAAAGTCCGGTTATATATCCCACAATGGTTGAAGCTATCATGAGAATTATGTAAACAGGCTCGCCCCATGCATAGAAAACAAGGCTGAACAAAAACAGCACCAGATTTCTGAACTTTCGGGGCACAATATAATACGCTATTAAGCAAAGCGGAAAAAACGCAAAAAGAAATATCGTACTTGAAAAAAGCATAAAATTTTACTCCTAGCCGATAATTTCCTTTGCCTTGTCATTATCTCCCGAAACGCACATATAAACGTAATTTCCGTTTACAACTATAACAGGTTCTTCAAGCTTTGGCATCTGCTCAGGCTTATAGTTTTCAAAAACAGCCTTCTGGCTTTCAACTCTGTTTTCAAGAGCGTTCTTGATTTCAGCAGCGCTTGCCTCGTCCTTTGCCTCAAAGCAGTCGATTTCCTCAGGAGTTGCTCCGGAAGAACCTACATAAACCTTAGCTGTTGTGTACAAATCAGCCGAAACGCCTACAATCTTCTCGATCTTAGCAGAATCGAGGTCGATAATCTCATCATCATAAGTAATTTCACTTTTAAGCTTGTCCGCAACAGCAGTTACGTCAACAGTTGTATTTTCCTCAGTTGCGGAAGTAGTTTCAGCCGTACTGCTGTTTGCAGCAGAAGATTCCTCAGAACCACCGCAGCCTGCAAGAGCAGCTGTACAAAGGCTCATAACAGCCAAAAGTGTGCAAAGTGTTTTTTTCATTTTCATTCTAATCTTTCCTTTCAATTTTGTGTTCATCAAGTATTGTCTATAATAAAGTTAAGCCAATAGTTGCAATATTCACTTACAAGGTGAACCCCGTCGGTAGACGCCTCCTCAGGCAGCATTCCGTTTTCGTTCTTGACGGCAGGCGTGCAGTCAAGATAATTAACTCCTGCCTCCTCAGCAACTTCCATTATAGCCTCGTTAAATCTCACCGCGTTGGCATTATTTACATCGTTACCTTCTGCGTCTTTCGATGCGGTAACGGGCATAATAGCCTGTGCATAAATCTCTGCGCCTGGTTGAAGTTCCTTAATTTTGTCAATCAAGTTCTTATATTCTTCTTGGAAGTTTTCAATATAAGGCCAGCCAAGCTCATTGGTTCCAAAGTTAATGAAAACTCTTCCGAACTTTTTCTGTCCTAGCGCCTCGATAACGGTACCCTGATTTCCATTGTCAAGAGTTATCACCTTATTTTCCATAACCGTAGAAATATTTAATCCCACAGCACAATAAAACGTAGCTTTCGGCTTATCACAGGTATTTTCAAGTCCCACAGTACGAGAATCGCCTATAAATACAGCGTCAGATAAATCGTCCTTAGTATCCTCCGGTTCGGAATAATCGTGAGTATTTTCCTCGTCGGCCGTACTTTCTTCTTTCTGACTGCTTTCGCTGTTTTCATCAGCCTTCGATTCAGCTATCGAAGAACTTTCAGAATTTACAGAACTTAAATCCGACGAAGATGATTCCGAAGATGCTTCCTTAGAAACATCTTTTTTTTCATTAACTACAACTTTTGTTTCCGAATTATCCTTGGAAGAAACAAGAATTCCACCGTCCGAAACATGAACTCCCCATGCAACAGAAAAAACAATAAACGCAAGACAGCTTGCAGAAATAATATTCTGCTGAATTTTTACCCTCTTTTTTCTTACAGAGGGAGTTTTATTAACAGCCATGTTAAATCTATCCTTTACTTCAAAAAATTCGTATTATATCCTGATAATTTGATATATGATCGCCTAAAAACTACACAAGTAAATCATAACATATTTCAACCATATTTTCAAGTGCTTTTTTTGTCGAAACACAGATATAGTCAGATTTATTTTTCAGCAGTCATATTATTTGTATCAAGACAAAAAATAACCGCATGGCGAAAAAATTAATTCGCCTGCGGAATATCTTTATTGCTTTTTCTTTCATTGCAAAGATTATTAGTTGCTGTAATCGCCATAAGAGTATCTCCTACTGCTACTAAAAATGCCGCAATAAATTCAATTTCTGCATCGTTTAGATTTTCAGCAATAGCATTTGCGAAAGATGCCGACAGCAAACTAATTTTCTGTCCAGGACCAATAGTACATTTATCCATATTTTATGCTCCTACTCTTTTTCATTATAGTATGCAGATTAAGAATAATATGTGCGGTCATGGTTAAACTAACGTTTGAATAAATACATTGAAAGGCAGGGTTAAAATGTTTATTATCCATACCATATTTGCCACGCTAGGCTCAATTTTAGTAATGTTTCTTATATCAAAGCTGTTGGGCAACAAGCAGATTTCACAGCTTACCCTATTTGACTACATCAACGGCATAACCATCGGCTCCATAGCCGCTGAAATGGCTGTATCAAATGAAACTACTGAACTTATTATACCGATTATCGCAATGATTCTTTATGGCGTGGTAGGTTTTCTGCTCTCAGTTGTTACTATGAAATCAATGAGATGCAGACGTTTTCTTTCGGGCAGACCTCTTATGCTCATTGAGGACGGCAAGCTTTATCCTGCCAACCTGAAAACAGCCAAACTTGATATAGGCGACCTGCTGACAAGAGCAAGAAATTCGGGATATTTCGATATAACCAAAATCCGCTATGCAATCCTTGAAAACAACGGTATAATTTCATTTATGCCCAAAGCGGAGGAAATGCCGCTTACTCCAAAAGATTTAAACTATAAGAAAGAGGACGACAAGCTTGTTATCAATCTGATTCTTGACGGAGTTGTAATGGAAGGGAATCTGAAACATGCAGGCAAGGAAATAAAGTGGCTGACCAATCAGCTGAGAGAACAGGGCTATTCCTCTCCCGACAAGGTTTTCCTATGCACCGTTGACCAGAACGATAAGGTTACAATTTACCCTCAGTCCCCGCAGAAAAACGATAAGAATTATTTCGATTGAATCGGAGCAAGAAATTTTTCGATTTCCTCAGCAAGCTGAGAAACGGGCAGTCCCATTACCGAATAAAAATCTCCCTCAATACGCTCAATTAAAAGCGAGCCAAGCCCTTGAATACCGTAAGCTCCTGCCTTGTCCATAGGCTCACCGCTTGCGACGTATTCATTAATCTCCTTTTCGGAAAGAGTGCGGAATGTTACTCTTGTCACATTGCTGAATGACCGACAGCGATGACGATGCCCCAAAGTTACTCCGCTTATAACAAGATGCTCTTTGCCTGAAAGTTTTGTCAGCATTCTTATGGCATCATCTTCGTCCTTTGGCTTGCCGAAAATCTCTCCATTGCATATTACCGCAGTATCGCAGCCGATTACAAGACTCTGACGGTATACCTCCGCAATGCTCCTGCATTTCAAGCTTGAAAGATACTCCGCAGTATCCTCTGGATTCAAATCAGGAGGAATGATCTCCTCACAGTCGGAAGGAATAACTCTGAAATTATTGCACACAAGCTGCAAAAGCTCTTTTCTTCTGGGTGATGCAGACGCAAGAATAACATCGTACTCATTCAAAAAATCTCTTGTTAAAAGCGACATACAAATGCTCCATTCTTTCAAAAAATCAGGCGAACAGAAGAATTCGCCTGATTTTATTTTTATATTAGTTTTGTTCCGCAGTTTGAGCAGAATTTTGAATCGGATTCTTCCTTAGAACCGCATTGCGGGCAGAAAATAAACGCAGGAGTGTGAACAGGTTCATTTTTTTCAGGCTCTACAACAGGAATTTCCAGCGTAATTTCAGTGTTTGCTGCAACAGCCTCTTCTTGCACAACAGGTTCTGTATTATCAGAAAAATCAGTAGTTTCAACGATTTCCTCTGCTGTATCTTCAATATCAGACAGAACATTTTCCTCATCTACAGTTTCTTCAACCGCTGGTTCGTCTATCTCAGGCACAGACTCATTATAAATTTCCTCAGATAAAGTATCTTCCGCAGGAATCTCTACCTCCGGCAGATTTTCCTCTGGAAGTTCAATATCATCAGGAAGTGTCTCTTCAACAATAATGTCATCTGAAATCGTTGGAGTATTTACGATTTCTTCAACAGCTTTTTCTTCTGTGGCAGACCCAGAAATTATACTTTCGGCAGGAGCAGTTTCAATATTTTCATGAACTGCTGTCGGCTGCGGCTCAGGAATGGTTGTTTCTGACGGAATTACCGGAGCTGCCTGCTGAGGAATAAATCCGTTGTTCTGCAAAGGAGCTGTATTCTGAGGCTGAGGATAATTATTATTAATCACAGGCACGTTGTTCTGCACTGGCATATTCTGCTTTGTTCCGCAGAACGGACAGAATCCCACATTAATTTCAATTTCGTTGTTGCATGTAGGACAAATCTTAACGCCCTTGATAATTCTCAGCTGGTCGTTAAGCTGTTTTAAATTCTGCAAAGAAGCGTCAATATCCGCAATCATTGACTTAACCTGCATATCTTCAATTTTATCTGCAAGATTAAGCTTTACATATCTTCCGATTTCAGTGTATCTAGTGTTGATAAATTCAAGATTATCCGAAATTTGCTTGTTAATCTGCACTACCGCAGGATTTTGCTTCTCAAAAAATGCCATAATTTTCTTCTCCTTTATAAATTTATTCCTCAGCAGTCGAATTTGTTACAGTCGTTTCAGTCTGCGGTGCTGAGGTTGTCGTAGTGGCCTCGGTTACAGTTGTATTTTCTGTCTGTTCGGTTTCTGATGATGAAGATTCGGTTGAATCGGTACTAGTTGTAACAGCATTTTCGGATTCTTCCTGAGCCTGCTGACCTCTGACAACAGCGGAGGAATTAACGTCCGAAAGAGCAAGACTCGCACCCACATAATAATGAGTAAGAATCTGGTCATATGTATAACCGTTTTTAGCATATAGGCAAGCGCCCCATTGTGACATTCCCACGCCATGCCCCCAGCCGTAGGACTTAAATGTAAAGACTCCGTCTTTATAAGAAATATCAATGGCATTGGATTTTATATCAAAAAGATTACACAGTGTCTTTCCTGTAATGCTTGTTGTATTTCCGTTGTTCGTATAGGAAGAATGTCCGTCAATCGAAACATTTTTTATATATTTTCCGCTGTATGCAGACTCAATTTTAAACCAGTTCTGAATATCGTCTGAAAGTTCAAAACCTAGTTCTTTTTCAATAATGTCCTTGACTTCTTCTTTGGTGTACTTCGTTTCGAGTCCCCAGTTGGGATCCTGGTCATCGTACTGACTTTTTACAACTTGCAGATAAGGATAAGAAACTCCCCACACGTCAAGGGATGTTGTGGAATATCCCGCAGTTGAAGCCGAATAAACCGCATTGATTATCTTTCCGTTGTAGGTCATAACTTGTCCCTCGACGGCGTTTACACAGCTTTCAATCTTAGATGTATAACCCTGCTTTAACCCAACAGTGGGAATACTTCCCAAAGCGTCGTTAAATCTTATATAGGAATATGCCGCAACAGCCTGAGCCTTGATAGCCTCATTGTCCCAACTGTCACTGATTTCGCTGTAAACGATCTGACAAATAAGCTCATGACCGTTCAGCGTAACCTGTGAGCCTGAAATAATATCGTTGACCGTGTAATATTCGTCCGCAATACTTCTAACTGACGTAAATCCCAGCGGAGAATTCATATTGTCGTAATATTCCAGCTCGGTTTCGGGAAACTTGACCTCAAAATTGTTTGGGTCTGTTTTTTCTTCCTTTTTCTTGCTTGCCTTTACAACGCTCATGTCATACTCGCTCACAGATGCTTTCCTATAATCAACTATTTCATACACCTGCGTTGCCGGAGTAGTTTTAATGGCTTTCGGTTCTGCCTTTGTTTCCGTAGCTGCAATGGATACAATTTCCGACGCTCTCGGCTGGTCGGAAACCTCAGCACAGTTTCGTCCAAGAGTAACCACGCCGTAAGTTCCTATAAAAACTATTCCTGCGGCAGCCACACCGATATTTGCCCCCACTCTTTTTATCCACATCTTCATAAATCATAAACCTCTGAAAATTTATATAAATCACACATAATCATAAGTATAATTTTAGCAAATAAAAGAAAAAAGTCAAGACATATTAAAATTATGTCCTGGCTTTTTGTTAATGCGTACAAATCACGCAAATTAAATTTCTATTAAATTGTATAAAACAGCCAACTACCAATTCTTAAAAAATCTCTGACCTTCAAGTTCCATGCAGAAATTAAGAGTTTCAAACCAAGATGCTGTGCTTCCGCCGCAATACTGCGGAGCGTAATAGAATACTGCACCGTTTGTGTTATCCTCGCCGTACAAAGCCTTTTTTGCGGCATCAATAGTACTCTGTGTAGGAACAGTGGTTCTGTTATAATAACCGTAAATAGCAGTAAACTGATTTGGAGCAGTCAAAACACCCTCGATAGAGTTAGGAAACTGTGATGACTTAACTCTGTTAATAATTACATTAGCTACCGCCATTTTGCTTTCCTCTGAGCAATATCCAACTTCGCCTTGAAGAACATAGCAAAGCATATCAAATTCTTCGTCAGTAAAGCTTATTACAGGAGTTTCGCTATTTGACTGAGCAGCAGTTGTTGTAGTAGCTTTCTTAGTAGTTGTCTGTGCCTGGGTTGTTGTCTTTGTAGTCGTAGTAGCCTTTGCTGTGGTAGTTGTTTCAGCCTTTGTAGTTTCAGCAGCCTTGACAGATTCAGGAACAGTCTTTGTAAAATATTCCTTTACTACATATCCGCTGTAATCGCCGTATTTAACAGTATACCATTCACCGTTTTCAGCGGTAACAGTAACGCAGTCGTCCTTATTAATGTGAGCCACGATTTCAGAATTCTTGTCAGCCTTTGCTCTGAGATTTACAATATCAGTAGCATAAGCCTTGAAACTGCTTGTTTTTGTAGTCTTAGTAGTTGTCTTTGCATTTGTTGTCGTTGTTGCTTTTGTCTCAGTAGCTGCGGGAGCGGTTGTTGTAACTGCTGAAATGTCATACTCGCCGATACTTGCTTTTCTCCATATAACAGTGTCAGCAGAAGTATAAGTGTATGTACTTTCTTTCTTCTCCTCAGAAACAGCGGCGGTTGTTGTGTTGGTTATCGCAGCTTTTGTGTCCTGCTGAGTTGCCGACGAACTTGTTAGTCCGAATACGCATATTGTGCCGATTGTCAGCACAGCCAAAGCGCCTGAACCCAGTATTGTTCCTACTTTCCTGATTGACGGTTTCGTATTATTTACGTTAGCGTCTACAGTTTTTTTCTGCTTCATTTTAATCACATTACCTTTCCGACAGTCTGAATTCAAACCGTCTTGTGCGCAGCCGTGAGATAGCCGCAGATAAAATTTATTTTACACCCAAGCGGTGTAATAAACTAATCAATAGTCCCAGCCGAAATACTGTTTTTCATTACCATAAATATCTCTCCAACATTTAGGAAAATAAATGTCTTTGTCATTTTTTTCTTTATAGGATTCGATAATCTTGTCAACGTCGTCGTCGGCAGTAATCTTTTTAGCAATGATAACCCAGCGCATATCAGCAACTTCGTTTGTACAGGTTGACAATGTAATATACTTATCATCAGCTGTACACTCCGCATCGCTGGAATACCATGAATATTTCTTGACGTTTGCAATCCAGTCTTCAAACTTGTAATCAGCATCGTCGAAATATCTGTATGTGTTATATCTGAAAATATTTCCGTTATCCTGCGATTCTTTGGTACTTGCCACAAAAGCGCCGATAATTATGTATTTACAGTTGCTTTCATAAATTGTGTTGAACTCAATGATAGGATACTTCTTTAAGAAATCCACACCTTTCTTATACTCAGCAAGATGAGTGAAAGATGTTCCCAAGTATCTCATGTGGTGTCCGTAAATTGTAATATTATCCGACTGACCGTCCTTATTGATGGTTGCCCATGCGTCAGCAAAAATACTTCCTGACTCGTAATATTGTTTATCCAGATTCAAAGTAAGATATTCTTCATTATCTCGTCCTTGAAGTACAGGAAAGTTAATATACTCATCGCCGTCGGAATTCTTGAATCCCGGTATTTTAATCCAGCCTACAACATCGCTGTTTCGGTTTAGCAGGTTCTTTGACCAATCCTGAACCTCTCTGTCTTTCTCAACGCTGTCAGGAGAAGCAATATCCATATCGGTTGTAGTTGAAGTTTTATTTTTATCAACCTCAAAGTCAGGCTCATAAGAAACTATTTCCTGAACATACGACTTGGTTTCATCATCTGCGTGAAGAAAATCAGAAAGCTGCAACATTGAAAAAACAAACAATGCAACGGAAAAATCAAAGATGATTTTTCTTATAACCTCATTTTTGGAATCGCCTTTCCAAGGGATAAAATATTTTATAAATCTGATAAAAAAATTTGTATCATCTTTTTCAGCCAAATTCATTACCTCATTAGCCATAGCCATAAATCTTACCTCAGCTTTCCTGTTTTAACAGCTCCAACAGCATTTCCAGAGCCTTTTGTGTTGTTAACAGACGTATTGTCCTTCGGTTGAGATTTTCATATTCATCATAAAGCTTCAGGTCACGCACAACTTCACGCTGTGCAGTTCTTACGGAAACATAAACCGTACCCTCAGGTTCTCCATTCGGTCCGGCGCCCGGTCCTGCAATCCCAGTTACGCCTATTGAGGCGTCAGCTCCGAAAAGCCTGATTGCACCCAAACTCATTTCACTTGCAGTCTGCGGAGAATAAACCGTATACTTATATAGAGTTTCCTTTTTCACGCCAAGCACGTTTTGTTTGATTTCTTCCGTATAGGAACATATTCCTCCGAGAAACATTTTAGACGCACCCGACACATCGGTAATAGTCTGAGCAATCATTCCTCCTGTACAGCTTTCAGCAGTACACAGTTTCAGTTTTGCCCTTGACATATATTCTACTACATTTTTTGTAACTATGTCAATACTTCTTGTAACCATTTTGTCACCTTCCGCAAAATTCATAGACAATATGCCTCCATTTACTTATATATTGCACATAAAAAAAGTGGTATTTTTGAACTTTTAGTTAAGTCTGCGATTTTCATTAACTAAAATCATTGGAATAAGCTGTCATTTTATATTAAATTTTTGTTACTTTTTCAATAACAAATCAAAGTCAAAATCAATATAAATTTCTCGCTTTTTAAAAGAAAAACTCCCGAAAAATCGGGAGTTCTCAACAACATTCCCTATAAACCGTCAATAAAATCTGTACGCTTTTTTGTACTGATATTTACAAACGGTAACAGTCTTAACCTTTTTGTAACCAAAGTTGATATCTTACACAATAATTGTGCGGTATTACTAATCAGTCATTTCTGATAAGATACGATTTTGTTTCCTCAACCGCTTTCTGAATAAGAGGCTCCCAATCATAAGATGACTGAGCCTTTTCAACGTCTGAGAGCAGCGGACGTGTCTTTGGGTGCTTTGGAGTAAACACCGTACAGCAGTCCTCATAAGGCAGGATTGACGTTTCAAAGGTGTCGATCTTGCGGGCGATTTCAACTATTTCAGACTTGTCCATTCCGATACAAGGGCGGAAAACAGGTATTCTGCAAGCAGCGTCCGTACACACCATTGCATACATTGTTTGGCTTGCAACCTGTCCAAGACTTTCGCCTGTAACAAGCACCTGAACGTCCTCCTTTTCGCAAATTCTTTGAGCAATTTCCATCATAAGACGGCGCATTATAATAGTGAAAAGCTCCTCAGGACAATTATCTCTGAGAATTTCCTGAATTTCTGTAAAAGGTACACAATGGAAATTAATATCTCCGCAATATGCAGAAATAAGCTTTGCAAGCTTTTCAACCTTCATTCTGGCTCTGTCTGATGTATACGGCGGCGCTTCAAAATGAATTGCCTGAACGCACGCTCCTCTTTTCGCCATCATATAGCCTGCAACAGGAGAGTCAATTCCGCCTGACAGCAGGAGCATTGCTCTGCCGCTTGAACCGACAGGAATACCGCCTGCCCCGTCAATACTGCCTGCATGAACATAAGCGTGTTCCTCACGAATTTCCACTGTCACAATAACATCGGGATTGTGAACATCAACTGTAAGGTGCGGAAATTTTTCAAGAATTTTTCCGCCAAGCTCTGTGCAGATTTCAGGCGATTTAAACGGAAATCTCTTATCCGAACGCTTTGCATTGACCTTAAAAGTCTTTGCCGTTTCTAGGTCAGCTTCAAGATAATCGAGAGATTTTGTAAGAATTTCGTTCATGTCCTTTTCCAGTACACAACAACGGCAGATTTTTACTATTCCGAAAACTTTTGAAAGCTTATCAGCAACCTCGTCAACGTCCACGCTGTCGTCCATTGGCTCAACATAAAGGGTTGACTGCGCCTTTGAGATTTTAATATCTCCGCTGTTTCTGAGTCTGCGCTTGATATTTTTTATCATCATTCCCTCAAAAGAGCTTTTGTTAAGACCTTTCAGAGCAATTTCTCCGTATTTGCATAGAATTATTTCTTTCATTTTTTATTAACCGTCCTATCAAATTAATTACTTTTTCGACAATATTCTTTTTATATATAGTATGAAATATTTGTTCTGACATTATTTAAGCCTGCATAACTCTTTTTGAGCAGATTCGATTCCCTCAATAAGTCCGTCGATATCCGTCTTTGTAGTTTCGGGAGAAAAACTTATTCTCAGGGTTGTGTCAAGATTTGGTTCAGGTATCTTAAATTCTTTCAGAACCGAGCTTTTCTTACCCTTTGAGCAGGCCGAACCGCTTGAAACATAAATTTCTTTTTTCTCTAAATAATGCAGTAAAACCTCTGATTTTATGTCTTTTACGGAAATACTAAGCACATAAGGAGAACCGTTCTCCTTTGAATTGACCGAAATTTCTCCGTTTTCAGAGCATTTTTCCCACAGGTAATCACGAATAGCTTTGACCTTTTCGTAATTTTCCAAAACCTTTGGCATAAGCCTTTCAACTGCCGTACCGAAACCGCATATAAGCGGAACAGACTCAGTACCCGATCGAAATCCTTTTTCCTGTCCGCCGCCAATTAAAAATGCAGGAATATGCACTCCTTTTTTTACATAAATAGCACCTATCCCCTTTGGAGCATAAATTTTATGACCGCTTACGGAAATCAAATCCGCCGACAGTTTTTTAGTTGTAAATGGAATTTTCATGAATCCTTGAACGGCGTCGCAATGGGTAAGCACTTTCGGGAACTTCTTTTTAATCATGGAAAACGCTTTTTCTATTGGAAGAATCGCACCCGTTTCGTTATTGACAAGCATACAGCTTACCATAAAAGTATCGTCATTTACTGCCGAAAATATGTCTTTCGCTTGAATTTCTCCGTTTTCATCAGGAGAAATTCTTATAACTTCGCAACCTAAGCGTTCTAACTCGTCAAAGCATTTTGCAACCGACGGGTGTTCAACCGTTGTGGTAACTACACGCTTTTTACGCTTTCCGTGAGCCTTGTATGCACCGAAAATTGCAGTATTGCTGCTTTCGGTTGCTCCCGAAGTAAAAAAAATCTCGTCAGCAGATACTCCAAGAGCCTCAGCGACTTTTTCACGGGATTTTGTTACAAGCTGTTCCGCTTGAAGTCCTGCTGTATGAAGTGATGAAGGATTTCCGAAACACTCCAGTCCTTTCATAACAGCCTGACAAGCCTCCGCACACGGCTTGGTAGTTGCCGCATTATCAAGATAAATCAAAACATCATTTCCTTTCGCAACATCAGGTAAATTTTCCTTAATCATAATTTAGACATTTACATTTATTATATCATATATCACACTAATTTGCAATTATTTTGGTATAAATATAATTTTTTTTGGCAAACTAATCTCAAAATTCAAGAGGAGGCAAAACAATGCACATATCAAAACGAACGTTAATAAGAGTGATTTCTTTTATTACAGCGGCAGTTTTAGTTCTTATTGTAAGAAATCTTATTCTTATGAAAGAAAACACCGCAAGCCGTCGTACAGTTGTTTATAACTATTCAAGAGCAATGGACGATCTGGCAGAGGCGTGTGACAATATTTCTTCAACTTTGGAAAAGGAAATGTATGCAGGCTCAGGAGAAATGCACAGAAATTTAGCTGTAAAACTTTATAGGGAGGCTGCGGCGGCAAAGGCGGCGCTTGCACAACTTCCGATGGAGGAAATGAGACTTGAAAACACCTACAAATTCCTTTCGCAGGTGGGAAACTATTCTCTTGCACTTTCGGAAAAACTTATGAATAATGAGGTTCTTACTGCCGAAGAATATGACAATATCGAGGAGCTTTATGAATTTGCGTCTGACCTGAAAGACGATTTATGGGAACTGGAAGATTTGCTTGAACGGGGTGAAATAGACCTTGTTGCAAAGCAGACGTCTAATAAGTCTCAGGAACCCCCCCCTACAATAACCGACGGCTTTACCGACTTTGAGGACGGCTTTGATGAGTATCCTACGCTTATTTATGATGGACCATTCTCGGATAATATTATGGAAAAGACTCCGAAAATGACCTCAAATGCAAAAGAAGTTACTCAAGATAAGGCTTTGGAGAGAGCGTCAATGGCGCTTAATATTAATCCATCGGATTTACCGCAGGTTTCAACCGTTGACGGAAAAATGCCGGGTTGGAGATTTTCAGACGAAAACAATTCTTTGGCATGCGAAATTACGAAAAACGGCGGTTATCTGTCCTATTTTCTGAAAAGCAGAATTGTAAATACAACTTCTATCAGCACCGAAAGCGCTGTTGAATATGCCGAAAAATTTCTTGACGATTTGGGAATTCTCTCAATGAAAACCACATATTACGAGGTGAAGGACAACACCATGACCATTAACTTCGCTTATGACAATCTTGGCGTATGCGTTTACCCTGACCTTGTAAAAGTGTCGGTTGCAATGGATAACGGCGAAATTTTAGGCTATGATGCAAGAGGTTATCTTGTAAATCACACACAGAGAACTACTCCCGAAAATCTTTACTCCGAAAGCAAGGCGGAAGAAAAGGTTTCCGACAAGCTGACGATCAAAAGTCATCAGCTTGCAGTTATTCCTACGGAAAATCTTGAAGAAAAGCTTTGCTATGAATTTAAATGCCAGTCGAAAAACGGCAGGAATGTTCTCGTTTATATCAATGCTGAGGACGGTTCAGAGGAGCAAATTCTTATTTTAGTTGAAAGCGAAAACGGAACTTTAACCATATAGAAAGAGGTAATTGAAATGGATTTCAAAAATTCAAAAACAAAAGAAAATCTTATGAGAGCATTTGCAGGCGAAAGTCAGGCGAGAAACCGCTACACCTTTGCAAAAAAGCAGGCTGAAACGGCAAAGCTTTTTGTACTTGCCGACCTGTTTTGTTTTACGGCAAATCAGGAGAAAACTCATGCTGAAATTTTCTACAATCATTTGAAAAGCGAGGCGGGTGAGAGCATCACTGTTGACGGGTCATATCCCGTTGACATTTCACAGAATGTGGGCGACCTTCTGAAAATGGCTAATCATAATGAATACCAAGAATTTCAGGATGCTTATCCTGCATTTTCTCAGGTTGCACGAGAGGAAGGTTTCAGTAAAATTGCTCAGGATTTTGCCAATATTGCAAAAATTGAAAAGGCTCACGGAGACCGCTTTGATAAATTCTCACAGTTTATGGACGAGGGAAAGCTTTTCACCTCCGACCAGCAGGAAACATGGGTTTGCCTTAACTGCGGATATATAATGGAAGGCACTTCCGCACCTGAAAAATGCCCTGTTTGTTCTGGTGAGCAAGGCTATTTCATCAGACTTTCAATGGCATCTTGGGGACTTTAATGATATAATAACAATAAATCATACGAATATCATTTTTCTGTCAGCCTGTCCTAATTATTCATTAAAGAATATTGGGGCAGGTTTATCGTTTCGTGCAGGCTGAGAAACAACTTTCGTCAGAAAATGTGCTTGCACTTGATTTATCTGAGGAGTTTGACACTCGTGAAGATATACGAACAAAATATCTTGAATATACTCTTGAAAAAGA
>JBJERA010000294.1:0-4218 GCA_051882035.1 Hominimerdicola sp. | reverse complement strand
GGGTACGCTTGCGGCGATCGGTATAAACAGTATGCGTAAAGTTCCAAAAGCTGTTGTTATGAATATTACAAATATGCCTGTAATAAATCCTGAAATAGTAACAGGTGTTTCACTTATGCTGCTTTTTGTATTCTTCGCTGCGAGAATGAATCTTGAATTTGGTTTTGTAACTTTGCTCATTGCTCACATAACTTTCGATGTGCCTTACGTCATACTTAATATAATGCCTAAATTCCGACAGATGGACCCTCATCTATACGAAGCGGCGCAGGATTTGGGATGCAGTCCTTTTCAGGCATTCCGTAAGGTAATTCTCCCTGAAATCATGCCGGGAGTTATAAGCGGTTATCTTATGGCGTTCACATATTCGCTGGATGACTTTGTAATAAGCTACTTCACCTGCGGTTCCACCTCTCAGACTCTACCGATTACTATTTATTCCATGACACGAAGAAAAGTTTCACCAGAGATAAACGCTCTTTCTACAATAATTTTTGTAGTAGTAGTTATAATTCTCATTGTGAAGAACGTTTTTGAAAACAAGCAGGCAAAACGAAATGCCTCATATAAAGGGGAATAATTGTGAGAAAAAAATATTTATCATTATTTTTATCTGCTATAATGTTCATGGGGATTTTTACAAGCTGTTCGGATACCGCTGAAAATACTGAAACTGCTGAAAGTGAAGAAAAAAGCGTTCAGACTCTTACAGTTTCTGACCCTGAGTATTACACAAAATTCAAAGATGACGGAATTTCCATTAACGTTTATAACTGGGGCGAATATATTTCCACAGGAGCGGAAAAAGGTACGCTTGATGTAAATGCGGAATTTACAAAGCTTACAGGCATTAAGGTAAATTACACCAACTATGCTACTAATGAGGAGCTTTATGCTAAATTAAAAGGCGGCGGAGCAACTTACGATGTTATAATTCCTTCTGATTACATGATAAGCAAAATGATTAAGGAAGGACTTGTTCAGAAACTTGACATGGACAATATTCCGAATTTCAAGTATATAATGGATAATTTCCGTGGACTTGCCTATGACCCCGAAGATGAATACTCCGTTGCGTACACATGGGGAACGGTAGGAATTATTTATGACACCACATTGGTTGATTTGCCTGAGGAAGAAATAGACTGGGATTTGCTTTGGAATGAGGATTATGCAGACCAGATACTGATGTTTGATAATCCAAGAGATGCTTTTGCCATTGCGGAAATCATGCAGGGCTATTCAATTAATACTGAGAAAAACGAAGAATTAAAGGATTCCGCCGAAAAGCTTACAGAGCAGAAACGAATAATTCAGGCATATGTAATGGACGAGATTTTCGATAAAATGACAGCGGGTGACGCATGGATCGCTCCGTACTATGCAGGCGACGCTTTGACAATTCTTGAAGAAAACGAAAATCTTAACTTTATCGTACCTGAAAGCGGAACGAATCTTTTTATAGACGCTATGTGCATACCAACCTGTTCCAAGCAGAAAGAAGCCGCAGAAATGTATATAAATTTCATGTGCGAGCCAGATATTGCTTACTCAAATATAGAGTATATCCAGTATTCCACTCCCCATGAAAAAGCTTTTGAAATGCTTGATAACGAGGTGAAAAACAATCCGATTTCCTATCCCGACGATAAATTCATAGCAAACAAAACCACGGTTTTCGTTAATCTTTCCGATGAAGCAAGCCGTGAAATGCAGAATTTGTGGACAGAAATGAAATCGGCTGAGGACAAAAATACCAACGCATGGCTTGTTCCGGTATTTCTTATATGCTGTGTTTTACTAATCATATTCGTTCTTGTAAGGCGTCATATAAAGAATAAAAAAGATATTTTCTAGCAAAATAATAATCGTAATTCAGCTAATCAAAAAAAATACTGTCTTATAAGAATAGGATAACTTACAAACCGTACTGTTAACAAGAATATATCAATATTTCAACAAAATAGCACTAAAAAATTCATGATTTTTAAAAACACTTTGTTGTGTTTAATAAATTTCATCTCCAAAAAATCCTTGATATTCAGCAAAAAAGAGAATAACCAAAAATCTATTGACTTTAACCTATTTTTATGATAACATTTAAGCATAGAAAAGCAAAAGATAAAACAGACAATGATGTCGATGAAGATGTCATTGTCTGTTTTTTTGTTTTTATTTATATTTGTCGTTTTGCCTCGTTACCGCATATTTGTTTGATATTAAGGCAACACCGCACAACTACCGCCTAACGGCTTTGTGCACGTCTAACTTGCCAATTTTCCGTCATCTTGCACAGAAACTCCTTGAAATACGCAAGTATTCCTGCGTCGTTTCTATACAATCTGACGAAAAATTTTCTGCGTTATCCGCACACAATAGTTGTGCGGTATTGCCTTAAGCTTATTGTATTACGGGATAAGGTAAAAAGATAATTATTTTATTTTTTCAGGAGATGGTTTTGATGAAATTGTCAGACACAGAATTTACGGCACAGGAAATCAAAGATAAAGTTTCAAAGTACATGATTGAAACTTATGAACGTTTCGACTTTATTGCCGACAGCGCAAAGGGCGTTTATATGTACGATGAAAACGGTACTCCATATCTTGATTTTTATGCGGGAATCGCTGTAAACTCGGTAGGCAACTGTAATGAAAAGGTAGTTGCCGCTGTCAAGGAACAGGCTGAAACAATTATGCAGACTTTCAACTACCCTTACACTGTACCTCAGGCTTTACTTGCTGAAAAGATTTGCACAACCATAGGTATGGATAAAATCTTTTTTCAGAACTCAGGAGCCGAAGCTAATGAAGCAATGATTAAAATGGCGAGAAAGTACGGCGTTGAAAAATACGGTCCTCATAAGTATAATATCGTTACAGCTAAAAAATCATTTCACGGAAGAACTTTCGGTGCAATGAGTGCAACCGGACAGCCGGATAATGCTTGTCAGGTAGGCTTCGGCGATATGACTCCGGGCTTTACATACGCTCAGTACAATGATTTGGAGGCTTTTTGCAATGCCTGTACGGAAAATACCATTGCAATTATGATAGAGCCTGTTCAAGGCGAGGGCGGAGTAAATCCTGCTACTATGGAGTTTATGACCGGTCTGAGAAAATTCTGCGATGAAAATGGAATTCTTCTTTTATTGGACGAGGTTCAGACAGGCTGGTGCAGAACAGGAGCAGTAATGTCATACATGAATTATGGAATCAAGCCTGATATCGTATCAATGGCAAAGGCTATGGGCGGCGGAATGCCGATTGGCGCTATCTGTGCCACCGAAGAAGTTGCAAAAGCATTTTCACCCGGTTCTCATGGAACAACTTTTGGCGGACACCCGGTATGCTGTGCGGCTTCGCTTGCGGCTGTTAACGAATTGCTTGATAAGGATCTTGCAGGCAATGCAAAGAAAATGGGAAAATACTTTACAGAAAAGCTGAAAAATCTACCACATGTTAAAGAGGTAAGAGGACAGGGTCTGTTGGTAGGCGTTGAGTTTGACGGAGTACACAGCGTTGAAGTTAAACACAAATGCTTTGACAGAAAGCTGCTCATAACAGCGATAGGCACTAACATTATCCGTATGGTTCCTCCTCTGATTATAACAGAAGAAGATTGTGATAAGGCGTATGAAATAATCAAAGAAGCTGTCGAGGAAGTGACAGCAGATTAATAAATCCAGTAAAAAATGTAATTCGGAAAGGAAAGATTATTATGAAAAAATTTGCTAAAAAAATGATGTGTATGGCTCTTTCAGCAAGCCTTTTGGCTGTTTCATTCACCGCCTGCGGAAAGTCGGAAAATTCAAGCTCAGCGTCATCAGAAGGCAAGCAAATTTTGAGAGTAGGAATGGAATGTGCATATGCTCCTTTTAACTGGACTCAAATTTCGGAAGATGTTTCCGACGGCAGCAAGGCTGTTCCGATTTACGGAAGCAGCGATTACGCTTACGGCTATGACGTTATGGTAGCTCAGAAGCTTGCCGACCAACTTGGAATGGAACTGGAAGTTCACAAGGTTGAGTGGGATTCTATTGGTCTGGCACTTGATTCCAACGAGTACGACTGTATCATCGCTGGTATGGGAAGAACAGCTGAAAGAGAAGCTTCCTATTCCTTTACAGAGCCTTACTATTACAGAGATAACTGCATTGTTGTAAAAAAGGGCTCCGATTTTGAGAATGTCAAAGGACTTTCCGATTTTGCAGGCAAA
>JBJERA010000293.1:0-4223 GCA_051882035.1 Hominimerdicola sp. | reverse complement strand
AAACAGTGAGCCTGCTTCTCAGCAAGTATGTTCCCGCAGGAATGTAAACCTTAACCATATTATCATCGGCAGCGTTATCTCTGGCATAATCAAGAGCAGCTTGAATCTGGCTCTGAGAATATTCATTACCCGTTTTGTCAGCTCCGAACATTGTTTCAACATTTATTTCAGTCACAGTTTGCCCATATTTAAAATCTGCTCCCGTAGCTGTTGAACCGACAATTTCCGACTGAGCCGAAACCTCGCTTATAGGCAAAACAGCTGTCAAAGAAAGCACCAGCATTATTGCTGTTATAATACTGAAAAATTTACCCCGATTAATCTTAAAAATCCCCATTTATAATACTCCTTTACTTAATGGCTATAAATTAATTATAAAATATTTCTAATTATAAGTCAATAATCTACATTAATATTTTTTGAAAAACGTTTAATTTAGTTAATTTTGTATAAATGATTTGCTTGAATATTGTAAAATGGAGCAGTCTTAATTTAAAATATAAACTGAAAAATTAAGGTATCCTGCAAAAACTGTCCACAAAAAATATGGTACCTGCAAAAGGGCTGCTGAGCGTCTTATCCTATAAAAATAAACAATCATAGCAAAAATAAGCATAAGCAGAATACACAAAACGATTGATGACAGCAGAAACATTTTACCGTCAAAGAAAAACATACACCATATAAAATTAACCAATAGTTGAAAAGCGTAAAGGCTCAGTGCATTGAATTTTTCCTCCGAGTCGGTCATTAAAATCAGATAGGAGGAAATTCCCATTAACAAATATAAAATCGTCCACACAAAGGGAAAAATTATTGTTGGCGGAGCAAATTGGGGCAGTATAAGCGAGCCATAAACCTGCGCTGCATTTTGTGTGAAAAGCCAAGTTAAAAGCTGTACTGCAAAGGGAACAGCTAAGCAAACTGCTAATGCTTTTTTATTGCCTCCGTAATGCTGGGTATGATTTAACGCATTATAATTCATAAAAACACCTCTCATAAATCAAAAAAACTATACCTGTATTATGAGAAATTTTACAAAAAATAATACACAAAATAAAAAAGAACGCCCGAAAGCGTTCTTTTAATCACACCATTTCATATTTCCAGCCGGTTTCAAGCATACGTTTTGCCTTAGAGGCAGACTCTCTGTGAAGATTTTCTTCTCTGAGTTGTTTGTAATGTTCATAAGTTTCAGAAGTGATGATACCATTTAAATAAAGTGCAAGATTTTCATCAAATATCATTGGCATTGTTCCCTCAGGCAGCGGTTCATATTTTGATAATATGTCCTTACACCAAAGGATATCCTTTTCCGTAATCGGAACTTTTTTCTTTTTGCCAAATATCATAATCATCACCCGTAATTTTTTAAGCTTTCTGAATAGTAGAAATAATTTTTGTGTAAGAGTCGTAAGCAAGCGCAAAATCGCTTTCAGCCTGAACTAACTGATTGGCTCTTATGTTGTCAACAACGCTGCAACACTTTTCATATAGAAAAGGCATACAAAGCGTGCCGGTAACTGATTTCATACCATGGATTGATTTTAGAACAGTCTCATAATCCTTCTGCTCAATAGCGTTTTTAGCCTCTTCAAAAGAATTTTCTTTGATAAAATTTTTCAGCAGACGCTCGTAAACGTCAGTTCTGTTCATAAATTTTTTTACGCCCTCAAAATATTCAACGCCAGCTTCAACAAGCAGTTTACCATTCATGCTTAACTCCTCCTTTTGCAATTAATTTTGAACTTCTTGTGAATATAATTATATCAAATCTTAATTTAAAAGTCAAGCATTTTTTATTATTCATAGCAAAAAAATAAATAAAAAGTACATAATTATTAAGAACGGTTTACTGTTTGTCAATTAATTTAAGGAATATTACTCCTCACCCATGTTTTCAATACCACAATCTTTAAGCATCTGTTCAGGCTCTTTCATAAGCATTCTAGCCTCTTCCAGCGTAGCTTTAAGCTGGCTGTTATTGCTGTCCGCCATCATTTGCTTAGCCTGATTTAAAGCCTCTCTGCCTAGTTCAATTTGATACTGATACATTCCGTCAAGCATAGCGTTTGCTTTGATTTCCAAATTTTGATACACTTTTTTAATATCCTTTACAATATTATTTCGTATATCGTCATAATTTTCCAAAGCAATATCAATAATATCAGTCTGTTTTTTCTTTTTGAGAAGAACATTGAAAATCGACATTGTTGCAGGAGGGAAAGTTTCGCTTGTGCCAAACATTTTTACGCCCATAACCGAGCGTGTAACATTGTTGTTCAGCGTCATCATGATTCTTTCTACTGACGGAGTTTTTGAAACGTCCGAAAGATTGTCGATTCCCAAAGCCAAAGCAAGATTTCTGCTGACTTTTTCAACAATTTCTGCAATTCTGTCCCTGTGAGTTTCAATGCAGGTGCGGTAAGCCTCGCCAACCTTTTCCATAAGATAAGAGTAAAAATACTTCTCAATATCGTCAGGGGAGTAAATATCCTCGCCGTTTTCGTCCTTCTTGCGGCATTCAAGAATATCCGCTCTTAGCTTTGAGAAAAACTCATACATCCATGTTTCAGCTTCCTGTTGCATTTCAAGAATTGAAAGATGCAGAACAGGCTTTTCTTTTTCAACCGCCTGCTTTACGGTTTCGCAAAGAGCGTCGTATTCATCTGCTTTCTGTTCAAGTTTCTGAGCATCAAGTTCCAGCATTTCACTGATAAGCCTTAGCTTGGTATCAGTTTCTCTCCACATTCTGTCAAGCATCGTAAGCACTCGCTTAGAGCGGATAACGTCCTTCTGCATGATAATATCACGTTGGAGCGACAACTCAAATTGGAAAAACTGAGTTTCATAAAAAGCTCTTGTTCCCTTATCCACAGGTCTTGGACGGTTGAGCTTTCTGTTCAGCTCGTCTATTGCACTTATGCCGTAAACAAAAGCATTCGGCACAATTCTTTCTGAAATGCCCCTTACCCGTCGGAGAATTTTATCAATATCCTGCTGAGTATTCAAAGCGTCAATCATATTTACAAGAATATACAGCATACTGAAACGTTGGGGCTGAACATGGCTGGCAAGGAAAATCTGCTCTGTTTCGGAAAATGGCAGAAGTCCTGATGCCGCATACATTATAGCGTCAGCATTAACAATATAATCCATGACCTGCTTGTCAAGACTCTCCAAATCCGAAAGTCCAGGAGTATCCACAATTCGGATTTTTTTCAAAATTGGAGCAGTATCTTTAATCTGCACATAAGAAATTTTCGCAGGAAAAAACTTCATTCTCTGTTCAAGCTTTTCTCTCTGAATGTCAGTAATATCCAAAGGAATTCTCTGACCGTTTTCCAGAATTGCCTCAACATACTGTACCGGTCCATAAGTAATCTCATTTATAGTATAAGTTTCAGGCGTAACATTAATGGGAGCAAGCTCCTTGCCCAGAAGAGCATTTAAAATGGTACTTTTTCCTCTTTTAAACTCACCGAGAATAACAAGAGTAAAAGGCTCATGACTTTTTTTCTCAACAATACTGTCCCATTGCTTAAATTCGGCAATAAAATCCTTGCCCAAAATCTTTGCAATAGGAGGATTGTCAACAATATCATTCATTTTTTTACGGATAAGAGAAAGATTTTTCTCGGCAGCTATAAGATTAATATTTTCCATTACTGCTGTCCTCCGTTTCCTAAAATGACGCTTGTTCGCACGTCGCAAATCTGCCCCAGTTCGGTATGCTGTTCAACTTTCTGCAAATCAGCCCGCCATGAATAAAGAGTCTGGCAGTTTAAAAATTCATTTGCCGCCAGAATACCTCGCTCAATATCACTTAACGTGGAATCAAATGTCAAATCACGGGATACGATAGAATGATTCTCAGCCGACTTAGCGCTGAGTTTAGTAAAATCAACAAACGTTTGCTGTCTGCCGTAGAAATCAATATATCCCTTATTATAAATCCCTGACAAAATATTAATAAATTTTCCCGGCTGGTCAAGACAGATGATACCAGCCCTGTAAGCGGTAATATCCGCATATTTCACCCACTGAACCAACGCAGTTAAAAGCTGATTGCTTACCGTATGCTGATAATTTCTGACAGTAGGCTTGTAAGAATACTGATTGTAGTTAAGATATGTAAACGCCATGTTATATGCACAGTGATTATTTTGTATTTTTCCGCATTCGCAGCCGATGAGCAGCATAATCTCATCTCTGGAATACAT
>JBJERA010000292.1:0-4233 GCA_051882035.1 Hominimerdicola sp. | reverse complement strand
CAGCATTGGAAAAGGTACGCCTTGTCGTCTTACGCAGAATGACTTTACGCCGAATGCTGTTAATGTGCTGAGGAGTGCGGCAAATCTTTGCAGAAGCTTTGGAGGAGAATTGGCAGGTACGGAATTTATTCTTGCCGTAATGCTGAAACAAACGGGAACCTGTGCATCGTCTTTCTTGCAGTCAATGGGGGCAAATCTTAACAAAATGTATTCCGACTGCACTAATACTGAAATTGGAGAGGCAATTTTCTTGGACAAAAATCGTCCTAAGCTTAAAACTCTTGAAAAATTCGGTAGAGAACTTACCAAGCAGAGTGCTTGTGCAGATTTTGACCCCGTTATAGGCAGAGAAAGCGAAATGACTGCTATAATGGAAATTCTTTGCCGACGAAATAAGAATAATCCATGCCTTGTAGGAGAGGCAGGAGTGGGAAAAACTGCTATTGTAGAAGGTCTTGCAGACAAAATTATTCAGGGGAAAGTGCCTAAAATGCTGAACGGAAAGAGGATATTTGCTCTTGATTTAACGCTTTTGCTTGCGGGAGCAAAATACAGGGGAGATTTTGAAGAACGCCTGAAAGACTGCATTGAGGAGGCTATAAGCGCAGGAAATGTGATACTGTTTATTGATGAAATTCACAATATAATGGGAGCAGGTGCGGCTGAGGGAGCTATTGATGCCGCAAATATTTTGAAACCGCAGCTGGCAAGGCGAGGTTTGCAGATCATTGGTGCAACGACCTTTGACGAATATCGAAAAAATATTGAAAAGGACAGTGCAATGGAACGTCGTTTCCAAAAGGTAAAAATCGAAGAACCCACAGCGGAGCAGACTGAACAGATCATCAAAGGTTTATGTGCAAAATACGAGGAGCATCACAAGGTTGAAATTTCCGAGGAAATAATCAGCTATGCGGTGAAACTCAGCGACAAGTATATTTTCGACCGATGTTTTCCCGATAAGGCGATTGACGTAATCGATGAGGCTTGTTCTTATGCAAGAATAAGTAAATGTGAACAGCAAGATGATTTAAAGATTTCTCAGGCTTTCAATGATTACATTTCGGGGAAAATCAATCGTGATATTTATATCGGGGCAATCACTGCCACGAATGATGAAAATAAAATATCTCTGACAAAAGAGCAGGTTGAAAATGTTGTTTCAAGGCTGACGGGTATAAACTGTAATACTCTGGGAGAGGATGAATCGAACAGGCTTTTAAATCTTGAAAATGCTCTTGAACGTGAAATAATCGGACAAACAGAGGCTATTCATCATCTTTGCACAGCGGTTCGCAGGTGCAGAGCAGGCTTGAAAAATGACAGACGGCCTATTGGAAGTTTTATTTTCCTCGGCTCTACTGGAGTTGGAAAAAGTCAGCTTGCAAAAAATCTTGCTAAAGAATTTTTCGGGCGTGAGGATTCAATTATCAGGATTGATATGTCGGAATACATGGAGCGTTTCAGCGTTTCAAGGCTGATTGGCTCGCCTCCGGGTTATGTAGGCTATGACGAGGGCGGTCAGCTTACTGAACAGGTGCGGAAAAAGCCTTATGCAGTGCTACTGCTTGATGAAATTGAAAAGGCGCATAGAGATGTATACAATATTTTGCTGCAAATTCTTGAAGACGGTTTTCTTACCGATTCTTTGGGGAGAAAGGTGTCTTTTTCAAATATTATCCTGATAATGACTTCAAATATTGGTGTGAAAAAGCTTGAAGAGAAAAAATCTCTGGGATTTTTGGGGGGAGAAAGTTCTGTCGATAAGCAAAAAGCAATGGCAAAGGAAATGAGATCGGAACTGAAAAAATTTATGTCCCCTGAATTTTTGGGCAGAATTGACGAGGTGATTGTATTCAATAATCTGACGGTTGATGTTTTAGAGAAAATAGCTGAAATTGAACTTGAAAAGCTGAAAGTCAAGGCGGAGGAAATCGGCTGTAAGCTGCAATTTTCTGATGATATATACAAGGTAATTGCCGAAAAAGCATCAGATAAATCAGGTTCGGCAAGAGAAGTAAGACGAATTGTTACTAATGAAATTGAAAATCTGCTGTCCGAAAAAATACTCAGTTCAAATCTGAAAGAACTTTCCGTATATTATTCGGACGGAGATTTTGTTGTAAAAGAGTTTGCACAGAACAGATAATGTTGGTATAGTAGTTAGGCTGTCGCACAGCTTTTTTCCGTTTTGTCGGAGATTTGCAGAGTGCGGCAGTTTGTTTTTTACTGCTGTTAATGAGGGGAAAACTCCGAAAAATTCGTTTTAAAAAGCTTTTGCCGCCCTTGACAAAACCAGCGAAAAGGTGTATAATATTAATTTGATAATACCTGAAAATAAATGTTTATATAGGAGTGGATTTTTTATGTCAAGTGGTATCTCAAAGACCGTTTCCAAAGCTGGTTACGCTAAATTGGTTGAGGAAAAAGAATATCTTGTAACAGTTCGTCGTAGAGAGGTTGCTCAGAAACTTAAAGAAGCACGTTCTTTCGGAGACCTTTCCGAAAATGCTGAGTATGATGAGGCTAAAAATGAACAGGCTATCCTTGAATCTCGTATTAACGAACTTGAAACTTTGATATCTAATGCTATCGTTGTTGAGGACGATGATATTTCTGTAAATGAAGTTGGTATTGGTTCTATTATAAAAATTAAAGACCTTGAATTTGATGAAATCAAAACTATCAGCATTGTTGGTTCTACGGAATCTGATCCTGAAAACGACAAGATTTCTGACGAGTCACCTTTGGGTAAGGCTGCTTTGAAGAAAAAAGTCGGCGATGTTTTTGAGGTTGAGGCTCCCGGCGGTACTTATAAGGTTGAAATTCTTGAAATTTCCAAGTAATGCTGCCTTGTTCTGTAATTTTATAGGAAAGGATTTTGACGCATGAGTGAAGAAATGCTTAATAACGCTCCCGAAGAAGAGGAGCTTTCTCAGGAAGAAATAAATGGTTTAAAGAAAATTCGTATGGAGAAGCTGGAAGAGCTTAAAGCCAATGGCATGAATCCATTTGAGATTACTAAGTTTGACGTTACGGCTCACAGTGCTGACGCTAAGGCTGAATTTGAAAAAATTGAGGCAAAGTGTAAGGCTGAGGCAGGCGACGATGAGGAAAAGCTTAAAGCTTTGCTGGAAGAAAACAGAATTACTGTAAGCGTTGCAGGACGAGTTATGTCAAGGCGTTTTATGGGTAAGGCAAGCTTTTTCGACCTGCGTGATAAGTCTGACAAGATTCAGATTTATGTTCGTATGAATGAAATCGGCAAAGAGGAATTTGACCGCTTTAAAAAGGGCGATATAGGAGATATTGTGGGAATTTCAGGTTTTGTTTTCAGAACAAAAATGGGTGAAATTTCTATTCATGCTCAGTCTTTGACTCTTCTTTCAAAATCTCTTCTTCCTCTGCCTGAAAAGTGGCACGGATTGAAAGACCAGGATACAAGATATCGTCAGAGATATACTGACCTTATCTGTAATCCTGAGGTTAAGGATACTTTTATCAAACGTTCCAAGATTATTTCTTCTATTAGAAAATATCTTGACAATCTGGGATTTATGGAGGTTGAAACTCCAATGTTGGTCTCAAATGCAGGTGGAGCATCTGCAAGACCGTTTGAAACCCATTACAATGCTCTTGATGAGGACGTTAAGCTGAGAATTTCACTTGAACTTTATCTGAAAAGACTTATTGTCGGCGGACTTGAAAGAGTTTATGAAATCGGCAGAGTGTTCAGAAACGAGGGTGTTGACGCTCGTCACAATCCTGAATTTACTCTTATGGAGCTTTATCAGGCTTATACCGATTATTACGGCATGATGGACCTTACTGAGAATATGTTCCGTTATCTTGCACAAGAAGTTTGCGGTACAACCACTATTCCTTACGGCGAGCATATGATTGATTTGGGCAAGCCTTTTGAGAGATTGACCATGATTGATGCAGTGAAGAGATACACCGGCATCGATTTTGACCAGGTTCCCGACACTGCAGCAGCCAAAAAGCTGGCAGACGAGAAGGGTGTACACTACGAGGCACGCCATGAAAAAGGCGATATCCTGAACCTCTTCTTCGAAGAGTTCGTAGAGGAGCACCTGATTCAGCCGACCTTCCTTATGGATCACCCAATTGAGATTTCCCCGCTTACCAAGAAGAAGCCGGACAATCCGGAATACGTGGAGCGTTTCGAGTTCTTCATGAACGGCTGGGAGATGGCAAATGCTTACTCCGAGC
>JBJERA010000291.1:0-4244 GCA_051882035.1 Hominimerdicola sp. | reverse complement strand
AAAAATTTTCTGCGTTATCCGCACACAATAGTTGTGCGGTATTGCCTTAATTGTGATTTATTTTAAGGAGCGATGGGTTTGGCGAAAAAGGACAAGGATATTTTTGACAGAATAATGGGGCTTAAAATTTTCAGTCCGTTTGAGGAGTTTTATAAAAAGAATAAAATGGTTCTGCTGTATTTGTTTTTCGGGGGTCTGACTACGGTTATAAGCTTTGTAAGTTACTGGCTGGCTGCGAAAATCAATATCAGCGATATGACGATTTTCGGGTTTAGCTTTAATACCAGAATTGTTCTGGCGAATATTATTTCATGGATTTGCGCAGTTACTTTTTCTTATGTGACAAATAGAATATGGGTTTTTGACTCGGCTGTTGAAACTAAAAAAGAGCTTTTTAAGGAAATGATTGCATTTTATGGAGGCAGAGTTTTTACCCTGCTGGTTGAAACTGTTATGATTTATACAGGCGTTAAGCTTTTAAAAATTAATGATATGGTGATGAAAGCTATTGCGTCGGTAGTGGTTCTGATACTCAATTATATCATCAGCAAGCTCATTGTTTTCAGAAAGACTAACTCCGAAAACTAATGCAAATTTTTTGTAAACTATAATAAAAGCGATTGACTTTGTAATTTATTTGAGTTATAATTGCATTTGGAAATAAGGCGATTTACGGATTTTATTCGTAAGTCGCACTTTTTTAGCCTTATTAAATAGTAAAATTTTTTGTAGTAAAGGAAGTTTTTTGATGGAAGAGTATAGGTACATACTGGTTATTGCGCTTATTCTGCTTTCAACTAAGGTGCTGGGGCTTGTAACAAAGAAAATGCAGCTGCCTCAGGTTGTTGGAGCACTTTGCGCAGGTGTAATTCTTGGTCCTGCTGTACTTAATGTTGTGCAGGAAACTGAGTTTATTTCACAGCTTTCAGAGATTGGTGTAATTGTTCTTATGTTCAGTGCAGGTCTTGAAACGGACGTTCAGGAGCTGAAAAAGTCGGGTAAAGCGTCGTTTATTATCGCACTTGCAGGAGTTCTCGTTCCTCTGGGAGGAGGATTTTTGCTTGCAAAAGCTTTCGGTATCGGTTCGGGCGACAATCTTACATTACAGCATATTTTCATAGGCATTATTCTTACAGCAACTTCTGTTTCGATTACGGTTGAAACCCTGAAAGAGCTTGGAAAACTTTCCACAAGAGCCGGAAATGCTATTTTGGGAGCGGCAATCATTGACGATATTCTTGGTATTATTGCGTTGACTCTTGTAACCAGTCTTGCGGATACAAGCGTTAAGATTTCTACTGTTTTGCTGAAAATTCTGGGATTCTTCGTTGTTGCAATCGGCTGTACAGTTATTTATCACATAGTATTTACAAAGTGGAGAAAGCGTGACAAGAAGGATTTAAGACGTCATGTTGTTATTTCTTTTGTATTCTGTCTGCTTATGGCATATATGGCGGAACTGTTCGGCGTTGCGGATATTACCGGTGCATTTGTTGCAGGTTTGGCAATTTCACAGCATAAGGACGTAAAATATGTGTCCAACAGATTTGAGACGATGTCATATCTGATTTTGTCCCCTGTTTTCTTCGCAAGCATCGGTCTTTCAATGGAAGAAATCCACATGAGCGCAAAGATGATTGTTTTTACAGTTGTATTGCTTGTGGTGGCTATTCTCACAAAGATTATTGGCTGCGGACTTGGTGCAAAGGTTTGTAAATATACGGGCAAAGAGTCATTGCAGATTGCTGTGGGAATGATTTCACGAGGCGAGGTTGCGCTTATTGTTGCCTCAAAGGGTCAGAAAATCGGACTTATGAGCGACGAAATATTTGCGCCTATCATTATTATGGTAGTGGCTACAACAATTCTTACACCTGTTTTCCTGAAACTTGTGTTCAAGAACGATACTGAGGCAAATGTTGATTCAGGCATCTCCAAGTACAAGCAGGGATTTGCTGAGTACGAAGAGGAAGTTCAGGCTATTTCTCAAAAAGATGACAAGTAACGACATATAACAAAAATTGGGCAGCCGAAAAGGTTGTCCAATTTTTTATGTATAAAATATAATTTTATTTTGAGAAAAGTTTTCTTTTTTTCTTGTTTTTCTTGATAAGCTCCAATGGGTCTCCAAAACGTTCCTTATCACTAAGTTTTGGTTCGATTTTCTCACTTTTTTCCATTATGGAAGTCATTTTCTTCATCAGCAGCTGTTGGTCAAGCAGCTGGACAGCTTCTTCACAGGTTTCCGCTTCGTCGTTCTCGATAAACTCACGAACTCTGTCAAAATACTTCATATAATCAAGAGAAATAAAATCTACACGATTTCTAAGCTCTTTCAGATAATTGTCACGAAGTTCTTCTCTATCCTTGATTTGTTTATCAAGCAAATCAATCTGCTCGTTTATGCCTCTGTTAATGTCAAGTTGCTCATTTATAGCATTTTTTAATCTCACTTTGTTTATAGTAATATCCAAAATCAATCCCACGATAAAAACAAGACCGCCTGCAACCGCTGCAATCCACAAAAGCGATTTGTCCAATATAACAAATAAAATAAGAAAAACGACAAGCCCAAAAGCAAGACAGCCTATCATTTGTTTCATAATTTTGGATTTAAATTTAAAATTCTTAGTAACATAATCACTGTCATGGATATAAGTTTTAAGATAATCCTTATTTTCATTGCTTACTTTAACAGAATCTTCAATCTTATAATATCTCTGAAAAAATTCCTGTGCCTGCGATAGCCTTTCAAGCTCAGTTTCTTTGCTCATTGCTATTCTCCTTTATGGAAAAATTAATTATATATAAAATTATATCACACAAATACACATTTGTCAACGGAACTAGTTAATTTTTTGTGAAGAAATAACCTGTTTGTCCATGATTTTTCACTATAATTAGACAGCTTTTATATAGAGTTTGCAATATTACGCATTTATTAAAGAAAGCTTAATATTTATGGCTATATATTGAATAATGAATACAAGTATAGTATAATTATATCGTAGAAATAAGGTTGTTGTATAAAAGGGGGAGGTTTTATGGAGAAAGTTTTTTACATTACAAAGGGGAATAATGAGTTTGGAATGCAAAATCTTCCAAGTTGTGACCGATTCCGGCAGATTGAAAAACTTAACAGACTGATTTCGCTGGGTTGGAGCATTAAGGAAATGAAAACAGAGGGCAGCGATACTTTTTTCATTCTTGAAAAGAAGTAATATGCCCGTAAGAAGGAGTGATTTTCTATGAATACTAAGGCAATGTTCAAAATCTCATACGGTCTTTATATCCTTACCGCCAGATGCGGTCCGTTTATGCACGGCTGTATAATCAACACGCTGTCGCAGGTAACGACAACTCCCAACAGGATTTCAATTACGGTAAATAAATCTAATTACACCAACGTTATGATTAAGCAAAGCGGCAGGTTCAATGTGTCAATGATTGACCAAACGGCTGATTTTTCGCTGTTTAAGAAGTTCGGATTTTCTTCCGGCAGATGGGAAAACAAGCTTTATCGGTTTAATTATATTCTTGCGGAAAATAAAATTCCTTATGTGCCTGACAATACCTGCGCATATGTTTGTGCAAAGGTGGTGCAGTCCATTGATTTGGGTACGCACACAATGTTTATTGCCGATGTGGAAGATTGTGATGTTCTAAGCGGAAATCCTCCTATGACATATGATTATTATCACGCTAAGGTAAAGCCTAAGCCTGTTAAAAAAACAGACGACAAGGAACGCTGGGTGTGCAACATCTGTGGTTATATTTATGAGGGAAAGCTCCCCGATGATTTTGTATGTCCGATTTGCAAACACGGTGCTCAGGATTTTTCTAAATTATAATGCAGCCTACTAGGGCGGTCTTATGTGAGCGTAAAATAAAAGTATTATAAAGGAATTGTTGCAAGTTAATAAAATCAAACGGGCGACCTGTGGTCGCCCGAATTTGTTAAGACTTTATGACTGCGTAACAGTCCCTTTGCATTTCTCTTGTCATTGACTTTTAACTGTATTATGTTATAATAAATTCAATGACAAATTTGAATTTAATGAAGATAAAAGTTGTTTGGTAAATAAAATTTTGATATATGGAAGCTTTTTATCCGTAAGATTATAGAAATAACCTATGAAAAAACTTTACTGGCTATACTTTTCTATTGATACCTTGTATTCAACTGCTAATTTTGCCACAATGTGAATTTACAAAAAATTAATATTGTTTTATGCAAAAAAACT
>JBJERA010000290.1:0-20026 GCA_051882035.1 Hominimerdicola sp. | reverse complement strand
AGTACATTGTTTTTCATTGTGAACTCCTTGACATTTAGCCCCGTCCACGCTATAATCTTTCTTGCGCTCTTCAGGGCGTTAAATTTGGGTTGCTGTCGGTCGTTGTGTGAAGTGTTACGGCTGACAGCTTTTATTGTCTTCTGACATTGAATAGTATAACATACATATAACTATATGTCAATAGACTTTTTGATTTTTATTGAAATATTTAAATTATAATTTTAAAGATTATTGAAACAAAATAGACGGGTTTAAAATCTGTTTCAGTGGGGTACACTTTAAGCAATACACACACAAACAACAGCCCCGCCGGGGAAATAGTGCCGGGCTTATTCTGGGCGGGTTAGTCGCTTAAATTTCCCCAAATTATAAAAAGGCGTATTAAAAATTCCAAAAAAAAAACAAAAAGGCTTTTATAATTTCAACGTAACATCATTTTAAATATTTCAACGTTTCATCAAAAATAAAATATTTCAAAAAACATTAGAAACCCTATTGACAAACAAATGGAAAAGTGATAATATGATTTTACAAAATAGAAGTCGATAGACAGGAGGCAAAAAAGTGAAAGTTGGTTATATAAGGGTTAGTACAAAGGAACAGAATACCGCAAGGCAAGAAATTCTCATGGAAGAACTTGGCGTTGAAAAAGTTTTTATTGATAAGATGAGCGGAAAAGATACAAATAGACCGATGTTGCAAGAAATGATGAATTTTGTCCGTGAGGGCGATACTGTTATTGTTAGCGAAATTTCGAGGTTTGCAAGAAATACGAGGGATTTATTAGATTTAATTGAAAAACTCAAAGAAAAAGGCGTGCAGTTTGAAAGCAAGAAAGAAAAAATAGATACAACTACACCTAACGGAGAATTTATGCTTACAATATTCGGTGCCGTTGCTCAGTTAGAGAGACAATATATTTTATCTCGGCAAAGAGAAGGCATTGAAATTGCAAAAGCTGAGGGAAAGTATAAGGGAAAAGCAAAAATAAATGTTGATATGGAACAGTTTGAGCAAGAATACAAATTATGGAAAAGCGGACAGATAACAGCAGTTGCGGCAATGAAACACTTAGGTTTAAAACCGAACACGTTTTATAGACGAGTTCAGGAATTTGAAAGTCAGATGAAAGACGAATAAAAAAATAACCCCCTTATGAGATATAACCTCAAAAAAAGGGGGATATTTTGTTATACTTAGCTTTGATTTTCAAATTGTTTTACAGCTTCGTCAAGTTTACGTTTCATTACGACGGCAGCTTCTTGAGAGGGGCGGCGTTTGCTTGTCAGATAATGACTTATGGCTACTCTGCTTGTACCTGTTATATTGGCAAGTTGCTGTTGTGTAAGATTATGTTTGTCTTTTATTTGGCGCATGAGAACAACGACCTCAGTCCGCAGAGCAAATAAATCTGATGCTGTAAGCTCTTTAACTTTTGGTACTGTGAATCCAGCTTGTTCGAGAAATCCTAAAACATAAGGCATACGTTCGTTGCGGCATGTTGCAACTATTGAAGCTACTTTGAGGTAGTCATCCGTTGTTAGTGTGCGTTTATTTATGGTGTAATCTGTAGGCACAACTTTATATTGCCCTGTTTTGCGGATAGTTGGCAAGACCTCTGATGTCACCCATTTTCTGAACGGCTTTGCTTCGGGCTTGTCAGAGCGAAGAATGACGTTATATAAACCGCTTTCGTTGATACACAACATTTCACGTGTTTGGTCACCTAACACGAATTTGTTTCGGGTCAGCTCGTCACTGTCTAATCTTTTGGATACCTTGTTGGTATCTGAAAGTCTTAACACGTCACACACATCTTTCAATACCCACCACGGTTCGCCGTCCTTTTCGATTATCCGAATTTGAGAACCGTTATAATTAAAAATCTGCAATTCATCCATTAGTGGCACCTGCCTTTACAGGAAAACACTTGAGGTCAAGCTCAACCGTAACCTCGTCATTATCGGTGGCACAAACATAAATGCCGTCAATAACAAAATCACCGTATGCCGCTCTGAACATCTCGTTATCAATGTATGTAGTTTGAACCGTACCTCCATATGCGATTGTAATTTCTTTTGCATTCTTAATTAAACCTACTGCTTCATTGATTGTCATAAATAAAAACCTTCTTTCAAAAAACGTTTGACAAGAAAGATTATCTGATTTATAATAGATTTCAGATAGGTATTTCCTGTCGGCATATATAAAAGCGTTGTAGTTCGTTGGTAGCGTTTGCAACGCTTTATTTGCATTATTTATTAAAATATTCCGAACATATTAAGCGAACAAGAGAAGCAAGAGAAATATTTTTCTTTTTTGCTTCATCTTTAAGTCTATTGTATAGTTCCGATGGTATCTTAATATTCAACGCTTTATCGTTCAACCTTTTCACCTCCTTGGTCGATACAACAATACTACAACTATTGTAGTTAAAAGTCAACCCCTTTTTCAAAAATAATTTGACAAAGTTTCAAAAAAGTGATAATGTTTTTATAGAATATGAAAGGGAGTAAAAACAATGCTTAAAAATGAAGTAAAGAAAATAAGAAAAGTAAAATGTTTGGGTGTAAGAACAGGAGAAGAGACCAGAGTATTAGCTACATATAATAGTGCGGTATATTGTATGCTCGTTGAATACAGCGACGGTTCAAGAGAATTGATTGAGGGTGAAGCTAAATCAAAAGACATAAAAAAACTGTTGCCATATATAGACATGAACTAAAAACATTTTTGTAATGTTTGCGGTGCTGAAAATCAAAAATAAAAAAAGTGATATAAAATAATAAAGGGAGATATTTATATGTATGGTCCTAACTTGATAGAAACAACGCTTTTTGGAATGTCCGAGAGAACATATACAATTAGTCCAGGTGTATTATATGATGATTTGTCGGATTATGAAAAAAGTATATTGAAAAGGTCGAAAGAATACGAAAAAGAATATCAAGCAGAACGAAATTCTATGTTACTTAAAAAAGGCGTTAAAAGCATTTGAAGTCTTACGAGATATTCCTGATATGCCAGAAGATGCAATTATTCTATTGAAAGAATGGACATATCGGGAGGGAGACGAAGAAGTTTAAAACTTATTATCAAACAAATTGATGAAATTTTGATATATTAACAAATATTAATATATACAACTTAGAAAAAATCAAATATTTAACGGCACTGTCAATATACCTACAGTGAAAACAGCCTAAACATTAAGAGTGGCTATAAATTACCTTTATTGGTAGTTTGTAGTCGCTCTTTTTTTGTTTGTAAAGAGGAGAAAACAAAATGTCAGTTTCATATGAAGCGTTATTAAACGCAAAAAATACTTTTGAAAAAAATAAAAAATACAGTCGTTCGTTAGATTGTTTAACTGAGCTGTATTATTTTGATAAAAAAGAAACGAGAAAGCATATCATAGACTTCAGAAAGAAAATGCAAAGTCTCGCTTTATCTGGAGACAACGCTCAGGAATATATGGAGCTGTTCTGGAAATCATATGAACTTACGGCAAGAGATAGTTTTGATGATTTCTGTATGTATATTGAGAAAAATAGACCTCTAAAAAGCAGATTTTATATACATAGAAGAAAACAGTTAAAGCCTGTTGTGAATGCATTACAGGACTTAGAAGACGATAAACTCGACTTGCTTACTGTTAGTTTACCTCCCGGGGTCGGAAAGACAACGCTTGCGATATTTTACATTCTATGGCTTGCCGGTAAACATCCTAATGAGCCTATATTAACCGGTTCTCATAGCAATTCATTTTTGCGTGGTGTATATGATGAGTGTTTGAGAATACTAAATATCAACGGTGAATATGCATGGCATGATATTTTCCCAGAGGTTGAGTTATTAAGCACAAACGCTAAAGATATGAGAATTGATTTAGGCAGACCGAGCAGATTTGAAACATTAGAGTTTGGCTCAATAGGAAGTGGTAACGCAGGCAAACTTAGAGCCGTTAAATTGCTTTATTGTGACGACCTCGTTCCCGATTTAGAAACGGCTATGAGCCGTGAGCGGTTGGATAAACTTTGGAACGAATATACAACTGACCTTAGACAGAGAAAAGCTGGCGCATGCAAAGAATTACATATTGCAACAAGGTGGAGCGTTCATGATGTTATCGGTCGCCTTGAAGCCATATACAGAGATAATCCGAGAGCTAAATTTATAAGCGTTCCAGCGCTTGACGAAAACGATGAAAGCAATTTTGATTATCCGCATTTTCTACCCTCATATTTCACTACAAGTATGTATAGGGAACAAAGAGAAATCATGGACGACGTGTCTTGGCGAGCGTTATATATGAATGAGCCTATAGAGCGTGAGGGTCAACTTTATAATGCTGACGAATTAAGAAGATATTTCGAGTTACCCGATAAAACACCCGACGCTATTTTAGCTATTTGCGATACAAAAGATAAAGGCACTGACTATTGTGTAATGCCTGTCGCTTATCAGTACGGAAATGATTATTACATAGAAGATATTATTTGCGATAATAGTAATCCTGAAATAGTGGAGGAAAGACTTATAGCTACACTTGAAAAAAACGCAGTTCATATGGCGCAGTTTGAAAGCAATAGCGCAGGTGGAAAAATTGCTGAAAAAGTACAGGGCAAATTAAAAGAAAGAGGAGCAAGATGTAAAATAACAACAAAATACACTACATCTAACAAAGAAACAAAAATCATTGTCAATTCTCCGTGGGTAAAGGAACATTGTTTATTCAAAGACGATACGGTTATTAAGAACAACAAAGAATATAGACTTATGTTGAACTTTTTAACAAGTTATACAATGATAGGTAAAAATAAACACGACGATGTTCCCGATGCTTTTGCTATGTTTGCAGAATACATTCAAGGTTTAACGGATAAAAAGGTCACTATACGCATAGTAGATAGATTTTTTTAAAGTTTTCCAATTTAATTGGAAAATAAATTTCAATAATATTTACTTTAGTTACTAAACAATTATAATGGAAATGTGAAAGAAAAATAATCTGAGGTGCTTATGCGAGATATTGACATAGCAAATAATGCTGAACTTATACAGATAATCAACAGATTATTGAGCGACGGAAAAATCGTTGAGCTTAAAGATAATTCAAAGCGTGGATTAATCTGTGTAGGCATATCTGAAAAAAGAAAAGTTGAATACTCAGAAAAAAAGTAATTTTATTACTTTAAATAAAACGTTTTGTGGCGAACAAATCTGCCGCAGAAAAGCCGACATAAGGGCTATGAATTGAAAGAATTTCTTTTAATTTGTAGCTCTTATTTTATTTTGCCGTGGGGAGGAATTGCATTTGGTTAAAGACCGAGACGCAAGCGTCTTTAGAGGAAGAGAAACAACATATAGCGACGTTGAAGAAATAACGCCGGCAAATATATTTGATGTTCTTGAAAAAGCGATACCTACTCACGAATTTAACGAGGCACAAATTAATTATTTATTTAATTATTATAAAGGCGAACAGCCGATTTTAAACCGAGTAAAAACATATCACAACGACATAAACAACAAGATAGTAGAAAATAGAGCAAGCGAAATTGTCTCATTTAAAACATCTTATTTATGCGGAGAACCTATTCAGTACGTCGCAAGAAATGCCGAGCATGAAGATATAGCATACGAAACATCACGGCTTAACGATATTATGCTTGAGCAGTCAAAATCAGCAAAAGACAAAGAAATAATTGAATGGGGCTATATTTGTGGTACGGCTTATAGGTTTGTTTATCCTAAAAAAATAGTTTTTGACGATGAAATATCCCCGTTTGAGTTTTGTACTCTCGACCCGAGAAATGCGTTTGTAATTTACTATAGCGGAATTGGAAATCGTCCTCTTTGCGGTGTTATTCGCTCAAAAATAAACGGAGATGTTATTTATACGGTATATACAAATAATCAAAGTTTTGTTGTCGATTATACAAACGAAGATATAAAAGATGTCAAGGCTTATTCACTCGGCATTATCCCTGTTATTGAATACCCTGCAAATAACATAAAAATGGGCTCTTTTGAAAATGTTTTAGAGCTTTTAAACGCTATTAATACAGTCGATAGCAATAGGCTCGACGGCGTTGAACAGTTTATTCAGTCGTTACTTGTCTTATATAACTGCGAATTACCCGAGGGGGAAAACGCAGAAAGCATAAGACAAAAAGGCATGATAATACTTAATTCAAACAAAGAGATAAGTGCCGATATTAAACAGATTGCAAATCAGCTTGACCAAAACCAGACACAAACATTAAAAGATGATATGTATCAGACCGTTTTAACTATTGTTGGTATGCCGTCACAAGGCAATGGAACGACAAGCGATAGTTCTAATAACGGAGCGGTTATTATGCGTAACGGCTGGCAAAATGCCGAAGCAAGAGCAAAAGACAGTGAATTAATGTTCAGACCGTCAGAAAGCAAGTTTTTACAGCTTATTTTACGAATATGCAAACAGCTTCAAAGAGAAATCAAATTAAAAGTGTCTGATATCGATTTTCGGTTCACACGCAGATGTTATGAAGACATTTCAACAAAAGCTAATGTCCTTTCAACTCTTCTTGCAACAGAAAAAGTTGACCCTGAATTAGCGTTTGAAGTGTGCGGATTATTCAGCGACCCTGAGAGTGCTTATCTTGCTTCTAAAAAATATATTGAACAGACTAATAGCGCAAAAACAAATACGGTCGAAACAAATAATACTCAAGCCGAGGAAACCATAATCAATGAAAACTCAATTACCGATTGATGAATTAAATACGCTTGAACAATATTTGAATGCCGTGTGGTTATCGGATAATAAACCGATCGAGCAAGAAATTGTTGACGAAGTGCTTGACATATTAATTCTCGCTTATGCTTATGGAACAAACTGTACAAATAAGCAATTAAACAGCGAAATAATAATAAACTCTGACGATATGAAAAAGTCTATATATAAAAAAACAGACAACAAGACTTTTGAAGATAGAGTTAGAGAATATGTATTAAGTGGTACAGTTAATGATGTAATTTTAGTCGCAGATACCGAAGCTCACAGAATATTTAACGAGGGAGCTTTTAACTGCGCAAATAACGCACAGGCTAAAAACAAAACATGGAGAACAATGCTTGATAATGTTGTTCGTGATACCCATATTCCGTTAGAAGGGATAACAATTTCTATCAATTCTGAGTTTGTTACATGGGACGGAGACAGAGCGTTATACCCGGGCGGTTTTTCAAGCGCACAAAATAATTGTAACTGTAGATGTTTTCTTGAATTTAGTTATTAAGCTATTTGCTTTATATATAGAGTGAGGGAACACGTTAAAACGCAAGTGTCAGACAAGACATACCAAAAAACAGAAAATAGTGTGGAGAAAACCACCGCAAAAACAGAAAGGCAATATGTATGAAGTTTGATGAACTTATTGAGGGTTTCTCAGAAATGTCAGCAGAAGATAAATTAGCCGCTATTGAGAAATATGAGGCTAAGCCGATTGTTGATGAAAAAGAGATTAATAGGCTTAAAGGTCTGCTTTCTAAGGCAAATACCGAGGCGGCAGAAAACAAAAGAAAGCTCAACGAACGACTTACTGAGGAAGAAAAAACAAAAGCAGCACAGGAAGAGAAAGACGCTAAATACGCTGAAATGGAAAAGGCTTATAAAAAACTGACTTATATCGGTGCGTTGCGTAATTCCGGTTACTCAGAAGAGAACGCTGAAGCTATCGCAGAAGCATATTCAAGCGGAAACTCCCACGCTATGTTTGAAGCTATGAAAAAGCATACAGAACAGGTCAAAGCCGACGTTCTTTCAGAAATTGCAAAGAATACTCAGATACCACCTGCTAATAGTGGAAACTCTATAAATTCAAAATCAAAGGAAGAACAAATTGCCGAAAGATTGGGCAAACAAAGGGCAGAGGGAAATAAAGTAACCGCCAATGTCCTGAATAAATTTTTAAATAAATAAGAGAAAAGAGGAAAAATAATGAAAGTTTCAAATACTTCTTATGGGGATGAAATAGAAATTCTCGCAAGCAACGACTATCAGGCAATTCCCATTAAAGTATCCGAAATTGATACAGTTGTTAAAGCCGGCACCCCGCTTACAAAGGCTGGATTAAAGGCGCTTGACGGAGCAAACGCTGTTGGTATTCTTCTGCACAGTGTTGATACGTCACTTAATCCGAATGGTGCGCTTGTAGTCGAAGGTGTCATTGACTACAAAAAGATTAAGGAGTATGCGGGCGTTACTGCAACTGCGGCAGACCTTCACGATGCAATCCCCGCAATTTACTTCCGTGAAGACATTACGGTACAGGAGGGTTAATTTATGTCGTTTAATTTTGTAGAATTTATTAAGCCGAAAATTGTTGCGGCAAACCTTAATTCAAGAAATACAGGTTACGAAAACTATCTTCATCATGCTTTTTTTGACCATAAAAACAAGGCAAGCATAGACCTTGCTTTTATCAAGGGTTCAAAAGGTGCTCCTGTAACACTTATGCCTACTGCGTTTGACGCAAAAGCCACATTCAGAGACAGAATTGCGGTTGAAAAGATTGAAGCTGAAATGCCGTTTTTCCGTGAAGGTTTTCATATTTCTGAAAAGCTGAAGATTGATTTTGCACGTGGTAGCGACGCAGATGACCCTTATGTTCAGGAAGCACTTAACTATGTTTTTGACGATGCGGAAGACTTAATAAACGGTGCAAGAGTTGTTCCCGAAAGAGAAACAATGCAGCTTCTGTTCCCTGTTGACGGAAACATAGGCATTTCAATTAAAGCAAACGGCGTTGACTACACATATAATTATGACCCGAACGGTACATGGAAGAAAAATAACTATATTGTTCTTTCTGGCAACGACAAATGGGATGCACCGGCAACGGCAGACCCCGTTAAAACTCTTGAAGATGCAAAATCTCAGATTGAAACTGTTTCGGGTGCAAAACTCGGTATTGCCGTTATGAATACAAATACATATAACAAAATGGCGGCAGCCGCTTCGATGCTTGCAAGAGCAAATAGAAACAATTCTTCTGCGGCATATGCAACAAGAACTGAAATTGAAAACGTTCTTAATGACTTCAGCGAAACAGCACTTATTGTATATAACGGTAAGTATCGAAACGAAGCAAAGGAAGTCAAAAACTTTATACCCGACGGATATGTCGCATATCTTCCGAATGACGGCGTGGCACTTGGTTCAGTCTGGTATGCAAAGACGCCCGAAGAGCTTGACGCCGAAAACTTTGCAGGCAGAGAAGTTGCTATTGTCGAGGACGGCGTAGCAATTACTGTTGTTCCGAAGGAGCATCCTGTAAATACAGATATTTTTGCAAGTGAAATTTGTCTCCCCTCGTTTGAAAGAATGGACGACTTCGCTTGTATTAAGGTTTATTAATCGTTAATTAAGGAGAATTTAACGTATGAAATTTATTCCCAGCGTAAATGTAATTCACAATGGCAGATTTTTTCATTGCGGAGTTGAAGTTGAAATTTCCGATAACGAAGCAAATGATTTGTCAGAATTTGGAGTTATAAAGCAGAAAAAGAACAACATGGACAGTGAGAAAAAATCCTCAGTTGAAAAATCGAAATCTGCGACAACTACTAAGCGCAGGGTAAATAAAAAATCATAAGCAAGGTGAGGTATGCGGAATGACTGACACAGATAAACTTTCGTTACTTAAATCGCTAATCGGCGAAAAAGATTTAGGCGAAACAAGCGATAGTGAGCTAACTGCATACCTCGCTGTTGCAAATAATGAAATCTTGAACTGGATGTATCGTCTTTATGATAGTGTTCCTGAAACTATAAAAACTATTCCTGCAAAATATGACATGGTTCAAATACAAGCTGTTATTGCAGGATACAATTTGCGTGGCGCAGAAAATCAGACATCACACTCTGAGAACGGTATAAGTCGTTCGTTTAAATATTCCGATATGCTTGAATACATTCACTCGAATGTAATATCGCTCGTGAGGGTCGGTGGTTAAATGCGGTGTTTAAACAGAAATAAACAGGTTATATGGTATTCGACTTATCTTAAAAAAATACCAAATGTTGACAAAAACGGAAATATGACCGGTACGCATAGCGCACAATATTCACCGCCGTTTAAGGGATATTTTAATGTTTCCGCAAATAAGGGAACATCAGAAATTAAATTATTCGGCACGGATATTTCGTATTCGAGAACTCTTGTGACAACCGATATTGAATGTCCTATTGACGAAAACTCTCGGTTGTGGATAGGCGTTTCCCCTGAAAACGACGAGCCGCACAATTATGAGGTCATATCTGTAGCAAGGTCTATAAACTCTATTACATATGCAATTAAAGAAGTGTCGGTAACAAGATGAAAAAAACAATAAGAATTAATCTTGATGATTTATCGAGTTTTGATAAAGCTATTAAAGAAATAGAAGCATACGAAAAATGGGTCAAGAAAAAAACAAATGAACTCATAATGAAACTTGCTCAAAGTGGCGCAAAATTCGCACAAGAAAATGTAAAGAGATACAGCGGAGATAGCAAGCTGAATAATGCGTTAGACACTAATACCGATGCACAATATGAGCCTATAAAGATTGCCGATGGCGTTTGGAAAATTATCGCAAGCGGTGAGGATATTTATTTCATTGAGTTTGGCGCAGGTTATGGGGTGGATACTGATAATCAATTTGTAGAACAGGCAAATGTTGAAGTTTCAATAGGCTCTTATTCAAGAGAGCATGAGGGCATGTTTGAAAAAACAGGCTATAAATATTGGTTTTGGGGTGGGCATAGCGTTAATTATGTTTTAGCTTTAAGACCGATGTATAACACTCAAAAAGAGCTTGAAGAAAGACTTATTATAGAAACTGAAAGAGAGGTGTTCGGAAGTGATTAATGTTGAACCGATTGTTTTTACGGCAATATATAAAGCTGTAAAAGAAAAATATCCTAACGCATCTTTAACAAGTATTCCGCTTAATATGCCGAAAGAGTTTCCGTGTGTGAGCGTTGTAGAGATTGACAATTACACTTATACGCCCTCTCAGGACGATGAAAATCAGGAACATCACGCAAATGTCACATATGAGATAAACGTCTATACCGATAAAGAAGATACAAACAAAGAAGAAGCAAAAGAAATTATGGGTATTGTCGATAACGAAATGCAAAACATGAAATTCACGAGAATGTCAATGTTACCGACACCTAATCTTGACAGAACAAAATACAGAATTACAGCACGATATAGGGCTGTTGTTTCTGAACCGACAATTATTGACGGAGAAGAAAAATATTTTATATACAGAAAATAAACAATAAGGAGAGATATTATGGCAGGCGAATTTTCTACCGCTGGTACTAAATTATATTATGTTATTGACAAAGTGCCGACAAGCGAAAAATCAAATCCTCCGACGAGTGGATTTACTCGTATCCCCGGTGTAAAAGCTATTGGCAGTTTTAATGATGCTCCCGATATGCTTGAGGTCACTGACCTTTCTGATACAAGAAGACGATATATTCCCGGTCTTCAGTCTGGCGGTGATGCGAAAACAATAACCGCTAACGGCTCTAAAAAGGGTGCAACGACAGGTTTTGAAACCGCTTGGAACGCTCTTGTTTCTTCATACAATAAAGATGAAGGCGTTAACTCGGGCACAAAAACAGCTTTCTTTGAGGTTGAAATTCCTAATCACGATAGTTATTTTTTCACAGGTGCTCCTATTGCGCTTGACTTTAATGGTGTTGAGGTCGGCAATGTTTATGAAATTGAAGCGTATGTCGCTATTGACTACAAACTCGGTTTCCATGCCGCAACAGAAAAGACAATAAGTGATATATAAAAATATAGCAATATATTAAGAAAGGCGGTAACGTTATGACCGACAAAATAAACCCCATTAAAATAAAAATCGAAGAAGACGATATTGTTTATACGCTTGAATTTTCAAGAGAAACCGTAATATTCACTAATAATCAGGGTTTTGTCCGCAGTGAGTTTGAAGATAGGTTTGAAGAAATGCTGCCTATTCTCTTTTATGGCGCATTTCGTATGCATCATAAGAAAGTTTCAAGAAACGAAACCGACAGAATACTTAATGAAGTATTGCGGGGTTTAAAGAAAGATGAAATCTTTAGACTTTTGGAATTATATCTTGCCCCGAGAAATGCGCTTATTCGTGACGATGATGACGAAGAAGACGATGATGAAAACTCAAAAAACTGCAGAGCAACGGTGATACTTTAAACAGACCCACATCACCGCTGAGAACAAAAACAGACGAAGAAGTATTTGAGGAGGCGTGTCCGTACTATATGTCCATTGGTATGACCTATGAGCAGTTTTGGTACGGAGCGCCTTTTTTGGCAAAAATGTTTGAAAAGGCACACCTTATAAAGCGGAAAAGAGAAAACTATATGTTGTGGCTTCAGGGAATATATATTCACGACGCATTAAATTCTTCTTTGTCTTATGCTTTAGGGTCAAATAATTCAAAACATATAGATTATCCGAAAAAACCATACGATGTTTTTGAAAAAACAAAAGAAGAGAAAGAACTTGAAAAAGAAGAAGCTAAGCAAAAGATTATTGCCGAGCTTATGTCGTGGTAAGTTTTACGGATAATACAATAAATTAAATTAAAGGTGGTGATACCATTGCCTGAAAATGTAGGCGCACTTGAAATAACAATTCAGAAGTCAAGCGACGCTTCAACTTTTAATCTTAAAGATTTAAAAGAAGAAATAAAAAAACTTAAAGAAGAAACAAAAGGCGGTATCAAAGGTCTTACTACAACCGCAAAACACCTTGACAGGCTTAATAAATCAATTAACAATATACCTTTTGATAAATTAAAGAAACTAAGCGAAACTCTTTCTGAGTTAAAGGGATTAGGAAAGATTGACATAGGAATTAAAGGAAACATTTCTGATAAATCATTTGATAAAGTTCTTGACAAAGCGAAAAACCTCAAAACTCCTAAAACAGACCTTAGTGATACAACAACGGTTTCTGACGAGACAGTTGACAAGGTAAGTCGCTTGTCTATCTTCATGGACAAGTTAAAAGGAAGTGCTGATAAGGCTAAAGACAAGGTATCAAAACTAAACGATAAAGTTAAAAAGGCAGGTCACTCTGCAAAAGATACGTCAAATCATTTTAAGAAATTTCTTTCATCTCTTGGCAGAATTGCGTTTTATAGGGCTATTCGTTCAGCTATAAGGGGTATTACGCAGTCGCTAAAAGAAGGTAAAGACAACCTTTATCAGTGGTCTAAAATGCAAGAAGATGTAAGAGGTAATGCATTTTCTAAATCACTTGACACATTATCAAGCTCATTCTTATATCTGAAAAATTCAATCGCCGCCGCTTTTGCTCCACTTATAAATAGTATAGCTCCACATGTTAAGTCAGCTATTGAAAACATTGTTAATGGAATAAATTATCTTAGCAAGGCTTTAGCAACGCTCTTGGGGCAAGATTACTATTATAAAGCGACATATTCTATAAAAGAATATGCAAAAGCAGAAGACAGCGCAAACGATAACGCAAAAGAACTTAAAAAAACTTTACTCGGAATTGATGAGTTAAATGTTCTTGAAAGCAACAAAGATACTACTTCAAAAAAAGAACAAGATATTGTTGATTATTCGGGAATGTTTGAAAAGGTTATGCTTGGCAAAGACGAACAAATTGAATGGGCGGCTAACCTCAGATTAAAGTTTAAAGATATTTTTCCTGATTTTTCAGATACTTCTGCCGAAGCAACAGCAAAGAGAATAATCGGTGCGGCTGGTGCATTAATCGGCACTGTTATAGGCTTTTCGCTTGGCGGTGTTCCGGGTGCTGTAATTGGCGGTATTGCAGGCATAGCATTAACGGGTTGGTTTAACGATATGACTTTTGATAACGACGGCAAGGTGAGCGGTAGAGAGTTATTTGAAAGCATAAAACTTGCGGTAAATGCGCTTGTCGGTGCCGGTGTAGGTTTTGTTCTTGGCGGCAAAGTTGGAGCAGCTATCGGAACTTTAGCGGGTGTAGGTTTAACGATTGGTTTTAATAAATTAAACGGAAAATTGCTTGACGGAGCTTCAGAAGATACACTTCTCGATTCAATCTTTGGCGTTGGTGGCGCACTAACTACTGGAATAATTGTGTGGAAACTTACGAAATCTCCAAAGGCTACAGTATTAGCGGCAACAATCGGCACTAATCTATCCATAACTTTCGGAAACCTTTTGTTAGAAAATGTAGATGAAATAAGATTGTGGATTGCAGAAAAGTTAAACAATATTTATGATGCGTTTGTTGATGTTTGGAATGGAATTGTTGACAAACTTGAAAATGTTTTTGGAAAAACAGACTTTTTAGAAAAGTTAAGACTAAAAACAACAGACGAAAAACTTGAAGAATTTAAAGAAAACTTACCTAAAGAGCCAGCTCTTCACGCTAAGTTAGAGTTTGATGCAGTTCTTCACCCAGATTTTAATAACAATGTTCAAAAATTTAATGATGCCGCTAAAGATAAAAGCGTAAAACTGACGATTAGTGGCAAAGATACTGACGGAAAAATTTCGGGCTTGAATAAAGCTGTAAATGGAATATTTGACAAAAATAATAAAACATCAAATATCACCGTAAACGGTAAAGAAACGGGAAGCAAAGTATCAAGTTTGGCAACTTCAACAAAAAGTGTTTTTGGTAAAGACGGGAAGACCGCCACTGTTTCTGTTAATGGTAAAGAGACGGGAACGAAAACTTCTACACTTTGGTCGAGAATAAAAAGCATTTTTTCTAAAAATGATAAAACTGTAAAAATAAAGGCTGACGCTCAAAAGACAAAAACCTTTGACAGCGTATTCGGAACAACAGCCGCAACCGATACAGGCACACAGTTTGGTAAAGACTTTGCCACAGGTTTTAGAAAACAGCTTAATAAGGAAGATTTAGGGTTTAATATTCACGTTTCATCATCGGGCAAAACTCACGGCGGCGGTGGAACGACATTTGCCACAGGCGGTCACCCTAAAACAGGCGAATTGTTTTATGCAAATGAATTAAAGGGCGGTTTGCCTGAAATGGTTGGTACTATTAATCATCAGCCTACGGTTGCAACAAACCCCGATATTGTAGCGGCCGTTTCTCAGGGTGTCGCTCGTGCGGTGAGCGGTTCTATGGGTAATGCGAACGGTGATGTTAATGTAAATGTTTATATTGACGGTCAGCCTGTTTATGACACTGTTGTTAAATATAACAATCAAAACACAATCCGCACAGGGAAAAATGCATTAGCTTGATAGGAGGGTTTTAATGGCAAACTTACATATAAGAAAACTTTCCAAAGAAAGCGATAAAAAGTGGTGGAAGGTTGGGGATAATTTTATTTATATCCCCGACCCGAACACAAAATATGAACACACAAATGTCGCTGATGAAGACTCGGGCAGAGACGCTAAGGGTTTTATGAACATCGGATGGATAAGACGAGATGTCAGAAAAGTTTATATTCATTATTCTACAATGTCAGAAAGCGAATTAAACTATATGTTTGATTTGCTTCAAGGCAAAGAATTTTCTTTTACTTTTCCTGATAGGACAAGCGGCAGAGCCGAAATAAAAAATGCTTATTGCGCTCAAAGTACATATGAAATGTATATGGAAAACTACAGGGGTACGGGAGAAGCTGTTTATTCAGATGTATCTTTTAATATAATTGAAAAATAAAGGAGAGTGTATAAAATGATACAGAAAATTTCTATTAATCATAATGGGAATGTAGTTGATGTTGAAAGTATTATGTCACTCTCTGTTGTTAAAGAGGTTAATTCTGAAACAAGTGTAATGCCAGGCTGTGCAACGGCTTCTATGTTGACCGTTGAAATATGGGGCAAAGCAAGCGACTATGTATCCGTTGGAGACGAAATCATATATTATCAGCTCGAAACGATAACAAACGAAGACGGCTCAAAGGAAGATGTTTTTAAACAAAAGGGCGTTTTCTACGCACAGAAGCCTACGCAGAAATCAAAAAACCTGTTTGAAGTTATTGCATACGATAACATAACTAAACTTGATGTTGATTTGACAGAATGGCTCAGTAACGAGGAAGAATTTAAGGCGCAAGTCGGCACTATTGGGGATTTAATTAATGCCGTCGCAACAAAGTGCGGCGTTACGATAAATACCGATAAGGTTGATTTAACGCTATTAAACACAGGCATTTCTTGGCTCGGAAAAGTCAGTCTCACGGGCAGACAGATTATTTCTAATATTGCACAGCTTTTGTGTAAGTTTCTTATTACTGATGAATTTGGAAATATTATTTTTAATTGGTATTCTGAAAGTGAAACAGAAATAGTTCCGTCGGGGGATAAAGTAACAAGCGTTTCATATAAACAAGGCGGCTTATCTGCTGAAAATTATGAAGTCGAAACAGTCACGGGCGTTGCTCTGATTAACAGTGACACAAATGTAAAATACACATACGGCGAAACGGTCGGAAACACAGTTAATATAAGCAATAACATTATTTTTAACGCTATTGAAAATGCAAGCGATATAAATAATATTTTACTTGCAATATATAACGGTTTTCGCAGTTTACCGATTAATTTTAAGCCTTGTTCAGTACAGCTTTTTTCTTCTGATTTAATAAAGGTTGGAACATATATTAAAGTAACCGACACCGACAATGTTTCTTTTATGACCTTGATAATGAAAACAACGCTTTCCGGCGGGGGATTATTTGTTTCTTCTACGAGCGAGCAAAACTATAACAATTATTCATCTACGGCTATTGATAACAGCGGAAACGCAACTGTTGACGGTAAAAAAATAACCTCTATTTCTGCTGATAAAATAAAAACAGGAAGAGTAGAAAGCAACGACGGAGAAACATATTTTGACCTTGATGACGGCATTATAGAGACTGTTAAAAAGACCTATATAGGAGAAAATGAAACAGGCTCAGAAACAGCTACCTTTAATTCGGGCAGAGTTGTTTTTAAAAAAGATTATAATGCAAGCAACAGTGATAACTTCAGTTCTGTTGTTAATTTTGGTTCAGGTTCAACAGGCGATTTAGGTGGAGCAGTTTCGATAACTGTTGCCGATAATAGACCTAACACAAACTATTTAAAATTTCTTCTTGGTATCGTATTAGACTTCAAAGCCGAAAAGCGTAGAGAAATTTTGAACTATATGGGTCTTATTATAGAAAATTATGATAATACAGGCGATTCTGCTGTATTGAATGAAAATTCGTTATGGTTTTCTAACGGCACTGAATATTCTTCGACAGGCGCAAAAATCAACGGCGACTTAACTATAAAGGTCGAAGAAGAGGATACATCATTAGGAACTGCTTTATTGAGTATCGGTGATATTTTAACTAACAAACGCACATTAATCTACGAAACAAGCTACACAAACGATTCGACGCAAACGAAAGATTTTTCGATAAAACTTTCCCCGGGTATTAACCGAATAACAATATCATGGAGAAGAGGCGTAGCGGTTTATAATGTCAACTGCCGAAGCGATGCAAACGCCGACGTTTATCTGATGAGCCAGTCGCAGAGCGTTCAAAGCATTAATTCCAATAGTTATAACAACGCTATACCTACGCTAACGGCGACGAGTTATTCGGACTATGTTTTAGGCTTCACGATTAACACAAACAGCACGAGTGCATATGTTGTTTATCTTGCAGTTGAAAATGTTGAGGGCTTCGGCGGCTAATAAAAGAAAGAAGGTAATTTAATTATGATTGTAAACAGAGTTGAAAAAATATTTGACGGCGAAAGCGGTGAGAAAGAATTTGTTCTCGTCAACACTCCCGACAGTAACAATGCGTGTGTAAGTATCGGGTTATCTATTGAGGGCGGTTCGGTTGAGGTTATGGGTAAAGTGTCAAAAGACAGCGCTGAAATGTCGCTCGGTATGATTAATCTTGAAACCGCAGGAATAACGAATATCGCAACCGAGGGCGGTGTGTTCTCTGTTTTAGGCGCTGAAACGCTTTATTCGGTCAAGTTTATAGCGAGCCTTAACACTACGGCAACAGTTAAGTTTATCTATTAAGGCGGTGATATTATGGCTTTAGACTTAAAATCTTTTGCTATAGGCAAAGCAAACGGCGGCGGTGGTAGAATAACCGTTGAAAAACTGACCGCAACCGAAAACGGCACATACACTGCAGAAAGCGGAAAAGCATTTAATCCTGTTGTGGTTGATGTGCAGAGCGATAGTGAATTTGAATTATTAAACGACGGAAAATGGCATTTCTATTTTGATTTTACAACAGAAAGTCAGTTAAAAGGATATTTAGGTATTTATGTAAAAAGTGGTGCAGCAACCATAGATTTTGGTGACGGTACACCTTTAAAGATAACGTCAGGTACAGGCAATACTTATACTTATCACGAATATTCAGCTTTAGGGAAATATAGGGTTGATGTTGAAGGTGATATAAATATTACTGGTGATGATAGTGACGGCTCTTATTTATGGCGACCATATATAAAAGCTGATACAACGGATAAACCGAAATATTTATATCGTGGTGCTAAATATGGATTGTGTGCATTAAAATTTGTTGAAATTCCTGATGGCGTTACATATATTGGGCATAATGCTTTTAACGGTTGTACCTCACTTCAAAATATAAATATTCCTAACGGTATAACAGAAATTAGTCGTTATGCTTTTAACGGTTGTACCTCACTTCAAAATATAAATATTCCTGATGGCGTTACATATATTGGGTATAATGCTTTTAGCGGTTGTGCTTCACTTCGAAGTATAAATATTCCTAACGGTATAACAAGGTTAAATAATTCTGCTTTTAGAGACTGTACCTCACTTCAAAATATAAATATTCCTGATGGCGTTACATATATAGGTAGTTATACTTTTTATAATGATATTTCGCTTCAAAGTATAAATATTCCTAATACTGTAACGAATATAATGGGGGAAGCTTTTTCTTTGTGTTATTCATTAACAGGAGACATTAATATACCTGTTTGTACTAATATAGGCGCTGCAGCATTTAGCGGTACAAGTATAATTAATTACATTTTTACTGATTGGACAGCCGATGATATTGCTAATTGCACTTTTGGTACTACTATTTTTGCATATATTAACAGTAATCAAAAAATAGTATTCGCAACTCAAGAAATAGCAGAAGTCGCAAAGGAAACAACAAACCTTGCTACCTATGCAAGCTATATTCATTATGTGGGCGAGGAGGAATAATTCTATGGTTGATACAAGAATTGTAAAAGACGCAAGCGAAACATTTGACCTTTGCGAAACATTTAGCACAACAGGTAATAAGCTGAGACAGGTTGAAACCGATACGGTTTACGGCTCTTCCGTCATTGATGTTATCGAAGGTTATGACGAAAACGGCAAGCCTTATTCTCGTTTCACTTATGAAGAAACGGAAGAAAAAGACGAAGTTATTGAATAACTTACACGCAACTTACACGCAACTTACACGCATTAAAACGAAAGAGAGGGAATAAAAATGTCAAAAAATTATGCGATTTATCCGATGTCTGTGATGAACATTACACAGAATTACAACGGTAACACTTCACACGCACCGAATACGCTTGGAACACCGAAAGATTATCCGATTGACGACGCAGGGAAAGACAGCGGAAGAGATTATATGTTTTGCCCGTGCGACAAAATGAAAATCGTCAGGTTATACGGTGTGGGAAACGGCGGTACTAACACGATATGGCTGACTTCAACAAGCAAAGTGTTATTCGCCGACGGCACATATGATTATCTCACGCTTATGGTTTTACACCCGAATGATGATGATTTAAAGAAACTCAAGGTAGGACAGACATTCGTTCGCTATGATAAGATGTTCCGAGAGGGCACTGACGGTCATTCTTTCGGAAACCACGTTCATTTTTCAGTCGGTAAAGGCAAGATAAAAGGTAACGGCTGGATAAAGAACTCAAAAGGTAAATGGGTGCTCTCAACTACAAACG
>JBJERA010000289.1:0-4263 GCA_051882035.1 Hominimerdicola sp. | reverse complement strand
TTTCCCTTGATTTAGCAAGAAAAAATCTTGCCCTCAACGGTAAGGAGCTTTTTAAGAAGTCGGTTGATTATGCGAGTTATGCAAGAGAAGAAATCAATAAAATCGGCGGTTATTATGCTTTCGGCGAGGAGCTTGTAAACGGGGACGATATTTTTGCGTTTGATACCACAAAGCTTTCGGTTCATACCCGTGCAATGGGACTGGCGGGAGTTGAGGTTTACGATATTCTTCGTGACGATTACGATATTCAGATTGAGTTTGGTGATATTGGCAACATTCTTGCTATTGTTTCGGCAGGGGACAGAGAGCTTGAAATCGAGCGTTTTATTTCAAGTCTGTCGGAGATCAAGAGGCTTTATTCCAAAGACCCTGCGGGGCTTTTTGACCATGAATATATAAATCCTATTGTGGAAATTCCTCCGCAAAAGGCTTTTTACAGTAATAAGAAGTCTGTTCCCATTGAAAACAGCCAGGGAAAGATTTGCAATGAGTTTGTAATGTGTTATCCGCCCGGTATTCCTATTCTTGCGCCCGGTGAGAGAATTACTGCGGATATACTTAATTATATTGCATATTGTAAGGAAAAGGGCTGTACTCTTACGGGTACGGAGGATTTGGAGCTTAATAACATAAACGTTGTTGATATTTAAGGAGCGTGAAAGTTATGGATCTATGGTTTACGGAAAAACATACCGACGACGTGAATTTTACAATAAAGGTTCGCAAACAGCTTTATTCGGGAAAAAGTTATTTTCAGCAGATTGATGTGTTTGATACTTATGAATTCGGCAGGGTGCTGGTGCTTGACGGATTTATTATGCTGACCGAAAAGGACGAGTATATTTATCATGAAATGGTGACTGCCGTTCCTATGGCGGTTAATCCTGATATAAAGAATGTTCTGGTAATCGGTGCAGGTGACGGCGGAACAATAAGAGAGCTTACACGTTATCCGAATATTGAAAATATTGATATGGTTGAAATTGACGAACAGGTTGTAACTATCTGCAAGGAATATCTGCCGCAGACTGCCTGCAAGTTTGACGACCCGAGAGTTAATTTATTCTTTGAGGATGGATTGAAGTTTGTACGAAGAAAAAATGACGAATATGATTTGATTATCGTTGATTCTACCGACCCGTTTGGCCCGGGAGAGGGGCTTTTTACTAAGGAGTTTTACGGCAACTGCTTTAAGGCTCTGACAGATACGGGTATTTTGATCAATCAGCATGAAAGCACTTATTATGATTCTTATGTAGACATGGTAAAGCGTACTCATAAGCGTATTGGCAGTGCATTTCCTGTTTCAATGGTGTATCAGGCACATATTCCAACATATCCGTCGGGACATTGGCTTTTCGGATTTGCCTCAAAAAATCTGCATCCTGTTTACGATTTGAAAGAGGAAGAATGGAATAAGCTTGGTATTAAGACTAAATATTACAATACAGATTTGCATAAGGGCTGTTTTGCTTTGCCAAACTATGTAAAGGAGATTCTTGCAGATGAATAAAAATGTTCATACATTTATTGGCTGTGACTGTGAATATGAGGAGGCTAAAATCGTACTTTTCGGCGCTCCGTATGACAGCACAACTTCTTTTCGTCCCGGTACAAGATTCGCAAGTTCTGCAATGAGGAACGAAAGCTTCGGAATTGAAACTTATTCGCCTTATCAGGGAAAGGATTTGCTTGATATAAATGTTTTTGACAGCGGAGATTTGGAATTGCCTTTTGGAAATCCTGATAATGCTCTGGGGGACATCGAGGGCAGAACCAGAGAGATTTTAAGTAACGGAAAAATCCCATGCATGATTGGCGGAGAACATCTTGTTACGTTGGGAGCAGTCAGGGCGGTTGCGGATTTTTACAAGGATTTGCACATTGTGCATTTTGACGCTCATGCGGATTTGCGTGACGATTATCTTGGAGTGAAAAATTCCCATGCCTGCGTTTTGCACAGATGCTGGGATATTGTGGGCGACGGGAAAATTTTTCAATTTGGTATCCGCAGCGGCGACAGAGATGAGTTTAAGTTTGCAAAAGAGCATACTTATATGAACAAGTTCAATTTTGATACGTTGGAGGAAACGGTACAGAAAATCGGACAAAAGCCTGTGTATTTTACTCTTGACTTAGATGTTATCGACCCGTCGGAATTTCCTGGAACGGGTACTCCCGAAGCAGGGGGCGTAAGCTTTACACAGCTATTGAATGCGGTCAGGGAAGTATCAAAGCTGAATATTGTGGGATTTGATATTAACGAGCTTTCTCCTGTTTACGACCAGACAGGCAGATCTACGGCTCTTGCCTGCAAAATTTTAAGAGAAATCTTATTGAGTTTTTATAAATAAGGATAAAATATCAAATTTATATATGGTAAATTTTTTAGTATTTATTTTATTTATGTGTGCAGTATTGCTATAAATTTGTTTGATAGATAAAATTAGAGTATAAGAAACTATATAATTCAATGCAGAAAGGAATGTTGAAAATGGGAAGAGCATTAATTATCGGCGCAGGCGGAGTTGCAGGTGTTGTAATTCATAAGTGCTGTCAGAACAGCGAAGTATTTACAGATATTTGTATTGCCAGCCGAACAAAATCAAAGTGCGATAAATTTAAGGACGAATTGCAGGGTAAAACTAAGACAAATATTACTACCGCTCAGGTTGACGCTGACAATGTTCAGGAGCTTGTGGCTCTTATGAAGGAGTATAAGCCTGATATTTGCATTAATGTGGCTTTGCCTTATCAGGATTTGCATATTATGGACGCTTGCCTTGAATGTAAGGTTGACTATGTTGATACGGCTAACTATGAGCCTGAGGACACCGCTAAGTTTGAATACAAGTGGCAGTGGGCTTATCGTGAGAGATTTGAAAAGGCAGGTATTACCGCACTTCTCGGTTCAGGCTTTGACCCGGGAGTAACGGGAGTTTTTTGCGCTTATGCTCAGAAACACTATTTTGATGAAATCAACTATATTGACATTCTCGACTGCAACGGCGGTGACCATGGTTATCCGTTTGCTACGAACTTTAACCCTGAAATCAATATTCGTGAGGTTTCCGCAAAGGGTTCTTATATTCAGGACGGCAAGTGGGTTGAAACTGAGCCGATGGAGATTAAAAGGGTTTATAACTTCGATCAGGTCGGCGAAAAGGATATGTATCTCCTCCACCATGAGGAGTTGGAGTCACTTGCTCTTAACATAAAGGGAATTAAGAGAATACGTTTCTTTATGACCTTTGGTCAGAGTTATCTCACACATTTGAAGTGTCTTGAAAACGTTGGTATGACTTCTATCGAGCCAATCGATTTTGAGGGCAAGAAAATTGTTCCTTTGCAGTTCTTGAAGGCTGTTCTCCCTGACCCTGCGTCACTTGGCCCAAGAACTAAGGGTAAGACTAATATTGGCTGTATTTTTCAGGGTAAAAAGGACGGTAAGGATAAGACTTATTATGTTTACAACGTTTGCGACCATGAGGAGTGCTATAAGGAGGTAGGTTCGCAGGCAATTTCTTATACTACGGGCGTTCCTGCTATGATTGGAGCAATGATGGTTATGACAGGCAAATGGAAAAAGCCTGGTGTTTACAATATTGAAGAGTTCGATCCGGATCCGTTTATGGAGGCTCTTAACAAATGGGGACTTCCCTGGACAGAGAATTTTGACCCTGTTCTTGTTGATTAATTTACTGAAAAAATTTCGGAGGAATGATTCTTGACTATTATTATTGACGATATTAATATTAAATCGCCTGAGGATTTTTACCCTTTTATCAGCAAGTCGCTGGGCATTGATTATGACAGAATTACTGATGAAAATTCACTTTATGACGTGGTTTCTGAGATGAAATCTGATGAGCCGTTGGAAATTATTATGAATGATTTTGACGAGCTTGAAGGTGAGGAATTGAAGTTTGCAAGAAAAGTGTTGTCTGTTTTTATGGACGCAAGATTTGTTAACAAAAATTTGCAAGTGTCCTTTGTTGACGATAAGGAAATAGAGCCTTATTTGGAGAAAGAGAATGTTTGATATTAATGAAGTAAAAACACCATGCTATGTGGTTGGCGAGGCAGAACTTCTGCATAATCTGGAAATTCTTGATGATGTTATGAATAAAACAGGCTGCAAAATATTGCTTGCTCAAAAAGCTTTTTCAATGTATGAAACTTATCCTTTGCTTGCAAAACATTTGAAAGGTACCACTGCTAGCGGACTGTATGAGGCTATGCTTGGCAAGGAATATTTTGAGG